>NZ_JBNDYG010000003.1:0-75028 GCF_049893405.1 Paenibacillus sp. Dod16 | reverse complement strand
AGCAGAATGGTAAGTGTGGCCCAGTGTCCATATTGGGTAAAAAATTGAAGGATTTCACGTCCGGTTGCAAAGCCAGCGCCAACGATGGTTCCGATATATGTAAACGCGATCTGTAAAACACGAACAGAATTACGCAAGCCCCGCATCCCCCTTGAAAGTTAATACGTTCTGCTTAGTACAAGGTATGCTTGGCTCAGCTGGGACATGACTCCTACCTGTCCAGGTCCTTACCGGAGGCATGTACATGATGATGGCCAGGCAAGGAGATCAATGTCAGGAATTCTGACGGGAACCGTACAGTTAAATGACGGAGTCAGCGTTTGTACTTGCCGTACAGGGAGGAATATGTTACTTTTACGACAAAGGAATCGTGGGAGGTCTTTTGGATGGATTGGTTGAAAGAGCGGATCATCAAAGAAGGTGTCGTGTTGTCGGATCAAGTGCTGAAGCTGGATGCCCTGCTGACGCATCAAGTAGACCCGGCATTAATTATGGATATGGGCCGGGAATTTGCGGCTAGATTTAAAGAGAGCGGCGTGACCAAGGTCGTTACGCTGGAATCCTCCGGCATTTCTGTTGCATTTGCCGCGGCGCTTGAATTGATCGCGCCAGTTTATCGGCGAAGAGGATAAACTGCTCTTCATTGATGACATTATCGCGAACGGTGACGCTGCAAGAGGCCTGATCAAGATTATTGAACGGGCAGGGGCAGAATTAATCGGGCTTGGCGTTGTGATTGAAAAGAGCTTCCAGGCTGGAGCGAGAACGCTGCGCGAACAGAATGTTCATGTGGAATCGCTGGTCACCATATCGTCGCTTGAGGACGGCAAGATTACGTTCAGCTAGGTTTAGGAATATACCAACCGCTTCATGGCATGTCAGGAGTAGAGCCGAAAGGCAGGACTTCCGTCATGAACGTTTGTACCCTAGCCTTTGCCGTGCGTAATAGTGTAAATTCGTAGTCAATTTTAAGTGGATTTCAGCCTAAAATCACAACAAAATCTTTTCGCCTCCATGATTTTCGCTTATAATAAAGAGGTAGGCAAGAGAGAGGAGGCAGCACCATGGGGAAACAACCTGTAACCGAGCCGTTTTTGATTGAGAAGCTGAATGAAGCAAAGGTACATTTTGAACGTGCTTTGGATTGTAAACATACGGAGTTTGATGATCTATATCCCTATATGATTGAACATCCTCAGTTTTTCTGGTACAAACGCTATGTTGCCTGGTCAGAACTGCTGACGATTGCCGGATTGTGTGAGGAGGTTTCCTTCGAATGGAAGGAACAGTTTACGCCTCAGCAGGTAGAATATATCGAGAAGCGTGTCATGTCTTCAACCGTTCTGGATTTTTGGTACGAGAAGAATGACAGTATCGAGCCGGCACAGCGTTAATGGGTATATAGAACATCTCTTAGTCGGGATGTTTGTCGATATCGCAACGCATTCAAAAGACCTAAATGATCTCATTTAGGTCTTTTTTTGCACTAAGTTTATGAAGGGGGTATGGTGATGATTAGCGATGAAAGACTCGATGAGCTTCGGCTCTCCGGCGAATTGGTCCGGGTTGTCCGGGACGGCTTGGAGACCAATGATATTATAGGCTTTGTTGTAGCCTGGGACCCGGAGCAGGTCATTATACGCCGCAGAAATCGGCGGGTCGTTAAACTGGATCGCCGTTACAGCTACCAGCTTAAAAAGGAACCAAGAGTAAGCCCGATCGAAGAGTAGGCATAGATCTCGAACTCGTCGGACAACTTAACCTCGCATCAAATTTTTGTGGAAGAGGTGCTTTAGGTTATGGAAATGTCCAATGACAAGGTCTCGGCTTACAAGAATGAAATTCTGAATTTGAAGCAGAGCATGCCGGAAATGGCAGAAGCGTATCATCAGTTCACAGGCGTTTGCTTTCAGGATGGCGAACTGGATGAGCGAACAAAGCAGCTGATCGCGCTCGGAATCGGACTGTTTGCCAATAATGAGCTGTGTACCTTCTATCATATGGAAGAAGCCCGTGCGAAGGGAGCCTCGGATGCTCAGATTATGGAGGCTGTAGCCGTGGCGTCTGCCGCCAGTGCGGGACATGCCCTCTCGCAGGGATTGACCCGCGTGCAGCATAATCTTCATTGATTCACGTGTCAGCGATAACCGTCTCAACCGGAACATTCATGTTCAGTGGGGAGACGGTTATTCTCTGTTTAAGGGCAGCGATTTAGCGGGCGTAAACAGCGGCAGGAGGATAGGCTTGCTCAGAGGACTCGGTCTCGGGCGAAACCAGCCCAAGGTAGGCTCGCATGCGGTCCATCATCTCCTCACGGAAGGATGGCCATAGAATGTTCATCGAACCAATGTAACCCCGACAAGCATATCGTGCCTGGATTCCTTCCTGGTTCTGTCCAATATCATACACCTTAATCGCCCGCTTGGTGAATTCCTGCTTCACCTCACGAAGAAGCACAGCAGCACGCTTGGCGCCATTCCCCACAACCTCTACATACAATTGAGGGCTCTTGAAGACACCGCTCTCTTGAATGATTCGGCAATCCCTTTCAAACACCTTATGAATGAACATCAGCAGCAGGTAACTCTTGATCAATGCACGTTCTTCCGTCGTAACAGCCGGTATGGCCATCAACATCACCGCCTTTATATAGAAAATGGTTATCGAACGGGAACTTATGTTCTTATTTTAACCGAAAAACAGGTTTTTAATCAAGTTCAAAAAAAGTGTTGACTCAATTCGTGCAGCGTGATATTATATATCTTGTCGCCGCTGATAAGGACTTGTCTCCTAAAAGCGATGAACATGATATGCGGTCGTGGCGGAATTGGCAGACGCGCACGGTTCAGGTCCGTGTGGGCTAACCCCCGTGGAGGTTCGAGTCCTCTCGACCGCATCCTTATAAAGAAGCTCGTAAACTTGCTTTTTAGCAGCTTACGAGCTTTTTTTGTGTTGAGATTTTAGATGGCGGGATGAAAGACTTTAACCAAAATAATGCGATGCCGTTGACAGCCAACCCGACAAGTTCAAAATTACCGCGGAGCTGCGGAGAAAGCAGCTGTGAGTAAGAAAGCCGACGATCCAACGGTGGCGGCAAGTTTCTGTGCCTGGGCTGTGCTAATACAATCACTCTTACATATTTACATACCTTTTCTCAAACAATACGGTTAGGTGTGATTAGCATGAACATGAATGGAAGGGGAGTAACCATGCGGAAGGCATTCAAAAAATTGGTTATCTTGCTGTGTACGATATGGATGATCGTGTACGGAGCACAGATCGGATATGGCGCAGGGGTGGCCTCTACCCCTGCTGCTGATCCTCCCAATCAGGAAACGGAAGAAATGCACGAAAAATCCGGACGCGGCAGGCCTGATCAGGAGGCGAAAGTTAATAAGCTGGCCGTCATCATTGATGATTTTGGCAATGATCAGAAAGGGACTCAGGAAATGCTGAGTCTTCCTGTTAAGATCACGGTGGCGGTAATGCCTTTCTTGCCAACAAGCGTGAAGGATGCCGAAGCTGCGCATCGGCAAGGGCATGACGTCATCATCCATATGCCCATGGAGCCGAAGCAAGGACGATCTTCCTGGCTCGGACCGGGTGCCATTCTAAGTTCACTAACCGATGAGGAGATTCGTGAACGGATGGAGGAGGCAATCGATTCGGTTCCTTATGCCGTTGGGATAAATAATCATATGGGCTCCAAGGTTACCGGGGATGAGCGGGTCATGTCCATTGTGCTTGATGTATGCAGGGAGAGAGGGTTGTTCTTCATCGACAGCAAGACAAACTACCATAGCGTGATTGGCAAACTGGCAGCGGAGAAGGGGATGCCGTCCATCGCCAACGATATATTCCTGGATGATGTTCATACCGTTCAGCACGTGAGCAAACAGCTCCTGACCGCGGTACAGCATGCGGAAGAGAGAACATCCTGCATTGCAATTGGCCATGTCGGCAAATATGGAACCCGGACGGCAGAAGCGCTGAAAGGAACCATTCCGAAACTGCAAGCCAAGGTGGAGTTTGTGGGTATCAGCGATCTGGTTAGGGAACGATCAAGCTGGCGGCCGAATCCGCTGTCAGCGTATTAGTGTCAGCAGCAGAACCGGAGTCGGTTTCGGCATGCCGTGAAGCAACCGGCGTTAAAAAGATTATCCGACAAAGGTCCGCCCCTATCTTGAAGAGCCAAAAAAAATAATAGCCTTCCAGACAAGGATCCGGTGATTCCAATCCCTGTATGGAAGGCTGTACATATGTGGAGGCTGCATTTATTCATCGGCTGCGGAGATCGATGCTAGGCGTCTTAATAGATATGGCTGAGAACCCTATATAAGCAAAAAAAAAGCCCCAAATTACAGGGCCGTTAAATAACTGATAATCCCGTCGGCAATGGCTTCAGCGATCTGCATTTGACCGTTGCGGCCGGTTAATAATTTCCGGTCCTCCATATTGCTGAGAAAGCCGGTTTCGACGATGACGGCGGGTACTTGGGTTTGATTCAGCAGATAGTATGGTTTACCTACCATGATGTGATTGCTGCTGCGGTAAACCAGATTCAGCTGCTCCTGGATGGTGTCCGCAAGCAGGGTGCTGCGTCCCTCGGATTGATGCAGCACGATGCCTCCGCGCTTGGACGAGTTCTTTCCCCAATTCACATGAATGCTGACCACCAGCTTGGTCGGGATTTCACTGCTAAGCTGCTTGCGCTGCGACAGATCGCGGCGATGTCTCGAGGAGCTTCGATGCCAGCGATTGTCATCGCTAAGCGCGTAATCGGCATCGCGGTTCAGTACGGCATGATAGCCTTCCTTGCGAAGCAGCATGAACAGTCTGCGTGAAATGGCCAGGTTGACATCTTTTTCTAGAATGTTACCATACGACGTTCCTCCATCGATTCCGCCATGACCCACATCGATCAGAATGACATCATGGGCAAAAGGGTGCAGCTGCCTTAGTTTTGACTGGTCGATTTCCTGACCTGAAGAGTGGGTGGATTCCGGCGTTTCGGTCAGAAGCCGGGTTGTCGAAATTGGACTTTTATGAACGGCATGCGCGGGACGCGTCATGGCTTGCTCCTTCACTGGATATGCTTCCATAACAGAACTCGGGAGTGCCAGTGTAAAGAGAAGCATCCATACCCCTGCTGTCTTAATCATGATGGCTCCCTTCTTTCACGTAAAAATTTCGGCTTTTTTAGAATGTGCATATGGCGGAAAAATCATGCTGTTCAAGTGCGAGCGTCTAGAATTGATCGAAATGGAGCAAACTGATACTGGGATGTGGATAAACCAAAAGGAGTTGATTCGTATGGCTAGCGGCGATGAATTGATCAAGTACATTACCGAGCGCGTGGTTCATTTTATAGATACGCCTAAGGACGTTCGGCGCCAGGCGAAGGTGAAGGAATCCTGGACCACAAGGTGGTTCGGCATGATTCCGTTCTCCATGTCGCTATGGAAAGAGGATGTAACCACCAAGCGCAAAAAAAAGACGAAGTAACAGCTAATGGTTCATACATGAAATCGTTTTTTGTACATCATGCGCATTGCCTCCTACGCGCACGATGTCAGGCACGGAGTAAGCATGCTTCTGGATGGCTTCGACCCTTGTGAGTGCTGAGTGCACACTTATAAACCGTTTTGAAATAAAGGACGCTGCCCGTTAAGAGGCAGCGTCCTTTTGTCAGTCATGTTATACGGCATGGGAAAACCCGTATTATTCCGGCTGGGCATAAAATTGCCCTTGTCTGACTAAACGGGATGCCGGAAGGAAACGGAGGGTGTCTGTATTCCGCAAGGGAACCGAAACATAAAGCGCAGCCGGGTTCTCCTGATTCTCCGAGGACCATCGATGCCAGCCCGTTAAGTTAAAAGGCGCGCCGTAGGCGGCATTGCCTTTTGCGGACTTAAATATCAGGGTGGAGTGCTCCTTAAGTAAATTCCGCAGATCGGCGCTGCTTCGGGCTGTGAGATTTCCAGTGGTCAGCCACAGCAGATTATCGTAAGGATCCACGGAGTCGCCGGTTGTGATGGAGGGCGTTCCGGCAAACCAATGATTGGATTTGGATGAAGTCACGAGTCCTTTGGCTGTTGCAGGCAGCGATACGGATACCAGGTTGGTCGTTGAATGAGTCTGCTGGGGCTCATCCGGTAGGGCTTCACTATTTAGTGCATTAAAATAAACCGGCTTCTTGCCGGGCAGCTGGACCTGCCAGACAGGGGACACGTCATACAGCTTGCGCACGGTGCTGCCTTGAGGCAATGACCCTCCAGCCTTCACAAGGCCTTCCGCAGCGAGCCGCTCTTTCAGCGGCGCTTGGCTGTAGGGAAGGGTCGAGCCGATCCCGTATTCACTCAGGATATATCCGCCGTCTTCTCCTGCACTGATAATCATGTATCCTTGCGGCAGTCCTTCATCGGAAATCGTGACTAACCAGCCGTGCGTGCCCGGACCGAGCGGTGTAAACTCGAGTGTTGCTTCGTCCCATGTCGTAAATGGCGCATGGGCCGATAATTGAGCGACAGTCTCCTCGGCAAAGTCCATCAAATTCCCAGGAACCTGAGCTACAGCTTTGTTCTGACTAACCCCTGAAACGCCTGATGTGTGATGATCCGCAGTAAACGGAGTGCCAGTCAGACTAAGGCTGTTCGCAGAATTGGAAACGTCGGCCTGGCTTGCTGCAGCCAAGCTTGCCTGCGGCTGGACCGTGCTGAACCAGAGGATAGTCGTTACAATGATGGAAACAGACAACATTCGATATCGGCTGTTCTGCTTGTTATCGGCTGATTGGGGCTTGAAGTTCTTGCAATCCTTGACATCATGGTTATGAAGTTCCATGTTCCAACGCTTCAAATCATTAACCGCCTTTCCTTGGCCCTACGCGCCGTGGATGTGTTGGAATCATCATATCGGACAAGCTCTGCAAAGGCTGTTGCAAGCTGTCGCGGTAGGAGAAGGGAGAATGGTTCTTTTTTTGCCTGCTTTTGTAGAGGAGCGTCATAATGACGCACCCACAGGCGAACACAGATGAAATAGACCGCAGGTTATGACGGACAAGCTCACTTTCGGCTCGTACTGCCACTGCATTTCGGACCGGCGGTTCTTATATTGCTCCTCGATGAGCGCTTTTTTCTCTTCGTCCTGCTCCTTGAGCAGGTCCTCGTAATAGCTGTCGATCACCAGCAGTTCTTCTTCAAGACGTTCTCTTGCTTTGGTGGCCCAGTCGTAGTCCAGCTTGCTTATCTTGTCGATAAGATGGTTCTCTAGCGCATCTACGGCCTGCTGCAAGGTAAGAGCAGCGGGGCGGACGTGAACGCTCTCCGGCAAGCGGGGCGTCAGCTCGCGTCCATCCAGGATCGCCGGGAAGTCTTGGGCAATGGCACGGCTGGATAGCGAGATTCCGAGAAAAAACAATTCCTCCCGCTTCAGATCACAGCTGAACTCCACTTTGAAGCAGACGCCTAGCCACTGCTCATACGGCGTGGAACGGGCTCTTGGACGAGGCTCGGTACCGCGCTGCTGGAACAGATAGACGCATTTGCCTTCCTCCCGGGAAGCATTCCAAATTTGGGCCAGCCGGCTGCTGCCGTAGCCAATGTTCTCCCGCTGAATGCGGCCGGGACCGAGGATAGGCAGAACCGGGGCATTGCCGTAAAAGCGGGCCAGGAGTGGATCCTGCGTAGGCGAGGCAAGCTGCGCTTTGGCTTCGGCTTCCTTGGTTTTTGCAAGCCGTTCGTCGTATTTTTCCGGATCAAACACGAAATTGAACGACAGCGTTTCGGCGGGAGCGCCGGTACGTTCCACGAAGCCCCAGTAATACGGGCGGTTGGTGAGCATTTTGTCGGCTTGCGGCGACAGTTTCACGGTGACATGCTCAGGCGATTTTTCAATGACGGTGCATTCGGTGGCTTCCAAATAGGCCATGAAGTGCTGCTGCACCTCCTGCGGCGTCATGGTCATATTAGGCTTCTTCCTCTCTTAGATTATCTTCGACGGTGCTTCCCTGCTCGATATCCTGCTTGATATGGTGAATCGAGTCGCCCAATGTGCTGATGCGCTGCCGGATTTCATCATCGTTGCCGGACTCCAGCATGATTTTGTACAGGCTCTTCTCGATGGATTCCTTCTTCTCGAACCGCTCGAGAATGACATCCAGACCTCCGATGACCATCTCGAACATGTTGATCTTCTCGTGCAGCAGGTTCAGAATGTGCTCTTCAATGGTTCCTGAAGTGGACAGGTTGTAAATCTTCACGTCATTGGTCTGGCCGAGACGATGGACGCGTCCGATCCGCTGCTCGACCCGCATGGGATTCCAGGGCAGATCAAAGTTGATCATATGGTGGCAGAATTGCAGATTGATGCCTTCGCCCCCGGCTTCCGTCGCGATCATGACCTGCGCCTTGCCGCGGAACAGATCCATCATCCAGTCCTTCTTGCCGCGGTTCATTCCGCCTCGGTACGGTACGGAGATGAGCCCGTGATCGCGGAAATAATTGAGCAAGTATTCCTGGGTGGCGCGGTATTCCGTGAATACGATGACCTTCTCGTTCATTTGCTGGATCAGCTCGATGGTTTTTTCCGCCTTGGTGTTGGCTTTGATGGCCTTGATGAGATAGACGAGCTCCCAGATTTTATCGCGCAGCGGAGAGTCCTCGGGCAGCTTCTTGGACAGATTAACAAGAGTCACGAAAACGGCATCGCGGCTGCTGCACACTTCACGCTGGAGCGTAACAAGGGACAGCATACTGCTTAAATTTCCCCCTGCTGCCTGATACTGATCTTTGACGAAGGACGTGACGCCGTCGTATAATGACTGTTCTTCGGGCGAGAGGCTAAGCCCTACATTGCGGACGGATCGCTTGGTGAATTTCACTTCGCCTTCGCCGCGGCGGTTACGGATCATGACCTTGGACAGCTCATCCTTGAGCTGCTCCTGATTCTTGGGTCTTCGTTTATCGACAACAAAATTAGCGGCAAACTGCCCTTGGCCTCCAAGCTGGCCCGGCTTCAGCAGGGTGATCAGATTGAAGAGCTCGCTGAGATCGTTCTGCACCGGCGTGGCCGTCAGCAAGAGACAGTATTTTTTGCGCAGCTTTTGAATGAATTGATAATTGGAGGTTTTTTTGTTCTTGAGCTTGTGCGCCTCATCGATGATGAGCATGTCGTACTCCTCGTTCAGCAGAATCTCCTGATGCGGATCGCGCTTCGCCGTGTCCATGGAGGCGACAACGATATCATTGCCCCAGGAGTACGCTTTTTTCTGCGCAATCGCAGGAATGCCGAACTTGGAGTTCAGCTCGCGAACCCATTGCAGCACAAGGGAAGCGGGAACGAGAATCAACACTTTGGATACCAGGCCGCGCACGATGTATTCTTTTAAAATAAGGCCGGCTTCAATCGTTTTACCAAGCCCCACTTCATCAGCGAGAATGGCTCGACCCGACATCTCGAACAATACGCGTCTGGCGGTATCGGTCTGATGGGGGAGCGGGGATAAGCCGCCTAGGTGCTTGAGGCATTGCAATTCTTCAAAGCTTGTAACGAGACGCGATTTCTCGCCCTCCACGGCAAGCTGGGCCAGACGATAGTCACCCCAAGGTCCGCCCTTGTCCAGTCGACCGGCGAGATCGTCAAACCAGGAACGGTCGATCTGCAATGGAACGGGAAGACGCGCGTCGAAAATCATGCCTGAGTCGGCAGATGGCTGATGGTTCATGTCGATCTCCTCCTGTTGTGAAAGATTCCGGGCCAGCGGTGTATATGTAGTATGGACGAAAAAAGAAGTCTTCATAACCTTGCACGGATTCGGAAGGCGTGGAATAACCCAAAGGGCGCACGGCTGCTGGAATTGGATATTTTCATCCTTTTTTTCATAGGGAAGGCCGAAAAAGAGAGCGAGAGGAAGAAAGCGGAAGCTTGCGAGCGGGAGCTTGGATCTGTTGGCTTAATTTTCACATTATCGGCATAGTTAACCTATATATAGTGTAGTATAATGAATTGGTAGCACTATATATGGTGTATATAGTGGTTTTGAATGTTTGACCGGCTACATAACAGGTTATGTTGTTGGTGAGCGCATAACTGCGGAACTTTTTAATTTTATATTTTATATAGGAGGTAGTTGCTCTTGAGTACGATGCAGAATCAGCGGCTGGAAGGTTTAAGCGAGAAGATCTTTTTGGACCGGTATGCCTGGAAGGATGCGGACTCCAACAACGCTAAGGTAGGCGATGTGGTGCTCGTTTTGACGAAGGATGATCCTAAATTTCCGACCAAGGAAGTTGGCGAAATCGTGAAACGCGAAGGCCGCAAGGTCACGGTGAAGACACGGAAGGGCGAGCTTGTGGAATCGGATGTGGAGAAGCTGACGTTAACCACCGAGAAAACGCCGGAAGAAATGTGGGATCGACTCGCGGCTGCCATGTCATCGGTTGAGGCAACGCCTGAACTGCAGGAAGAGTGGCGCGGGAAGTTCCGCGAGATTCTGGATGATTGGAAGCTGGTGCCGGGCGGACGGATTGCGGCTGGAGCTGGTGCAAGCGATGAATTGACGCTGTTCAACTGCTACGTGATTCCTTCACCGAAGGACAGCCGGGGCGGCATCATGGAAACTCTGAGCGAGATGACCGAGATCATGGCGCGCGGCGGCGGAGTCGGCATTAATTTGTCTTCCCTGCGTCCTCGGCGCGCGATCGTAAGAGGCGTGAACGGCTCCTCCAGCGGTGCGGTATCGTGGGGCGGATTGTTCAGTTATACGACGGGATTGATCGAGCAGGGCGGAAGCCGCCGGGGCGCGCTCATGCTGATGATTAATGATTGGCACCCGGACGTGGAGGATTTCATTACCGTGAAGCAGACGATGGGACAAGTTACGAATGCGAACCTGTCGGTATGCGTCAGCAATGATTTCATGAAGGCCGTGAAGGAAGATCTGGACTGGGAGCTGGTGTTCCCGGATACTACGGATCCTGACTATGATGAGCTGTGGGACGGCGATCTGGATAAATGGAAGAAAGCCGGACACCGTATCATTCCATATAAAACAGTAAAAGCACGCGAGGTCTGGCACACCATTATCGAATCCGCATGGAAATCCGCAGAACCGGGCGTCGTATTCATGGAATACTATAACCAGATGTCCAACAGCTGGTATTTCAACCCGATTATTTGTACGAACCCTTGCGGCGAGCAAGGACTTCCGGGCTGGGGCGTATGCAACCTGTCCGCGATGAATCTGTCGAAGTTCTATGATGAAGCGAACCATGACGTTGCCTGGGATGAGCTGGCTACAACGACACGGTACTCCGTGCGTTTCCTGGATAATGTCATTGACCGGACGCCGTACCATTTTGAAGAAAACGAATTGAACCAGAAAAAAGAGCGCCGCGTGGGCCTCGGAACGATGGGTCTGGCGGAGCTGATGATCAAGCTGAACATCCGTTACGGCAGCCCGGAATCGTTGGAGTTCCTGGATAAGCTGTATGGCTTCATCGCGCGCGAAGCTTATCTCGCTTCCGTCGATATTGCCGAAGAGAAGGGTTCGTTCCAGGCATTCGACGCCGAGCTGTACCTGCAAAGCGGCTTCATGAAAAATATGGCCGAGGTGTATCCGGAAGTTGCCGAAGCGGTGCGTGAAAAAGGTGCACGGAACGTCACCGTCATTACCCAAGCGCCAACGGGCAGCACGGGTACGATGGTCGGAACGTCGACAGGCATCGAGCCGTACTTTGCCTTCAAATACTTCCGTCAGAGCCGACTCGGCTTCGACGAGCAGTTCGTGCCGATTGCTCAGGATTGGCTGGACAGCCATCCGGGCGAAGAGCTTCCGGATTATTACGTCACGGCGATGAGTCTCTCCGCCGAGGATCACATCCGGGTACAAGCGGCAATTCAGCGCTGGGTGGACAGCTCGATCTCGAAGACGGCCAACTGTCCGTCGGACTTTACGGTTGAAGATACGAAGCGCCTATATGAGCTGGCATTCGATCTGGGCTGCAAAGGCGTAACGATCTACCGCGACGGCAGCCGCGACGTGCAGGTGCTGCAGACGGAGAAAAAAGAAGATAAGGCCGCCGAAGCAACCACGGCTTCTACTGCGGAAACAGCGCTTGAGCAAAGCGCGGAAGCGTGGCCGTGACAGCCTCACCGAGCAAGAGCGGGTTGGATAAGCAATACAAGAAGCGTCCGCAAGTGCTGCGCGGCGCAACCTATAAAATGAACACGCCGTTCGGCATGGCGTATATTACCATCAACGATCTGGACGGTATCCCAAGCGAAATCTTCCTGAACGTCGGCAAGGCCGGTTCGGATGTGTTCGCAATGGCGGAAGCCTTGGGCCGCGTCTGCTCCTTGTTCCTGCGTTACGGGGACCACGGCAATAAGGTGGAGCTGCTGATCAAGCACCTCAAGGGCATCGGCGGCACCGGCGCGATCGGCTTCGGCGCAAACCGCGTAGAATCCATCGCCGACGCTGTGGCGAAGGCGCTTGAGACGCACGTGGCGAACAACGCTGGGGCAGATCATGACCATGATCCGGCACCGGTCGCAGCCACGATGGCGCCTGTTGATGCAGGCGAAGCTGTGGCGCCAGCAGCCGCGGGGTATGGCGGACACGGCTCCCACACAGGCGGCAGCACCATGTCGCTGGATCTGTGTCCATCCTGCGGCGGGGCATCCTTGATTAATATCGAGGGATGCAAGACGTGCGGGAACTGCGGATATAGTAAGTGTTCGTGAGGAAGCTGTTCTGTCTGATATCGACGTAGATATCATGTGAGTGAAATTCCAGTTTCATAATTCGTTAGACGGTTCCATTCCAACCATTTGTTGGAATGAAAAGTATGGAATCAACTAAATAAAATGTAATATAGGGTAGGCGATGATGAACATTGCCTACCCTTATTTGTCGTTTAGTACCTAACGACAAGCAATCTTTGGTATTCAACAATTTTGAGATTACGAAAGAGAGAGAACTACATTGCCATGAAAATATCTAACAAAGCGATTATAATGGCAAGAAGATAACCTTTCGTAATAACTATCGGAATGGAATTAAAGAATCGGTTGGTTACTTATCGTTCCCATTTGAGCGTTCAAACAGCAAAATGAAGTAAGGGGGATAAGGAATGACAAGTATTCTTATAGTAGAAGATGATGCTCATATGTTGGAAATGATATCACTTGTTTTAAGATGCGAAGGCTATCATGTCCGGGGCGCGGTTAACGGCAAAGAGGCGCTTGCAGAAATGGAAAGCTCGCCTGCGGATATGGTTGTGCTTGATGTCATGATGCCTGTCATGGACGGGTGGGATTTGTGCAGCGAACTGCGGCTTTTGTAACCCGAACTACCCATAATCATGATAACGGTCAAGCACGAGACGAGTCAGAAGGTGAAAGGATTCGGCCTGGGCGCCGACGATTACCTGGTCAAGCCTTTCGATCCGCAGGAGCTGGTGATCCGAATCAAAGCGGTGCTGCGCCGGTACCGTATTGCGGCCGATAAGAGAGTTATATTGGGCAGCTTCAAGCTGGATCGGCTTCGGGGAACCGTTTCGGACGGCAACGTGAATTGGAATTTGCCGCCCAAGGAATTTGAACTGTTATATCAGCTTGCAAGCTATCCCGGCCAAATCTTTATGAGAGAGCAGTTAATCGAATCGGTATGGGGATTCGACCACGACGGGGATGAGCGGACGGTCGACGTTCATATCAAGCGGCTGCGGGAGCGGTTCGCCGCCTATCCCCATCTGTTTCGCATCGTAACGGTTCGCGGTCTCGGATATCGGTTGGAGACGGAAATCCATGATTAAGAGCATCAACTTCAAAATTTTATTGATCTTTATTGTTGCATTAGTGGTAGGTTTCGGACTCTCCATTCCGATCACCGTATCTTTGTTTCAAAACCAAGTCACGCAATCCATCCGGGACGAATATGCGATGCGAAGCGGGTTGATTGCGGATGTCTATTCCCGATTGGCGCCAACTGAACGCGGTCATTATCTGAATCAGTTGTCCGAAGAAATGAAGGTATCCCTATGGATCTACGATCGGAACGGATTGCTTTACGCGTACAGCCACACAAGCAAACCCAACCTTAGCGATGACGAAATACGACTCGTCCAGGGCGGCGCCGAAATCATGAGGAGCACGTCCGTCCTGCCCTTGCCGACGAGCCTTCAAATGGGTTTTCCTTTGCGAACCGCTGATGAGCCGCTGGCGCTCGTCATCCATCCGGAAAGCTCCAACATGTATCTCCTATTCACCATTATAGGTTCGTTCATTCTGATTGCGCTCGCGATCGGCAGCTTCAAATTCATACTCTTTACTAGAGTAGTGGTGAAACCCTTAAAGGCTTTGACGGCCGCAACCCAAAAAGTGGCCAAGGGAGACTATAATATCGTTCTTCAGACGAAGAGCAAGGATGAATTAGGCGTCTTGTCGAAGCAATTTCAGCAAATGGCCTACGAGGTCGGTCAGGTTGAAAGGATGCGGCAGGAGTTCGTTTCCAATGTATCCCACGAGATTCAAACCCCGCTGGCGTCCATTTCGGGCTTTGTTTCCATCCTGCAGAAAGACGGTCTTGATGAAGCCGAACAGCTGCGCTGTCTGAACATTATCCGGGAGGAAAGCATGCGGTTGTCCCGACTGAGCGAGAACATGCTTCGATTGGCCACGATCGATTCGAACCATTATCCCTTCCATCCGACGCTCTTTCGGCTTGACAGGCAGCTGCGTCGCATTGTCATAGCGGCTGAACCGCAATGGGCGGACAAACACTTAAATATTCACTTCAAGCTTCCAAAAACGGCGATTCATGCGGATGAAGACCTGCTGAACCAGGTTTGGCTTAATATTTTCAGCAACAGCATCAAATTTACGCCCGAGGGCGGCGACATCTCCATCGAGCTTGTGTCAGGAAATGAAAAAATCGGAGTCGTCATTCGCGATACGGGAATCGGCATTACCGAAGAAGACCGTAAACGCGTCTTCGAACGCTTTTATATGGCCGATAAGTCGCACAACCGCGAAGCGGGGGGAAGCGGACTTGGTCTTGCGATCGTCAAGCGCGTTGTCGAATTGCACAGCGGCTCGATCGAAATCGACAGCGCTGTAGGAAAAGGCACGGCGATAACCGTCTTTCTGCCAGCCATGTAACTCCGTCACACAATCGAAAATACGAGCGAACGAAAAGGTGAACGATCCGTTCACCTTTTTTGCATTTCCTTCCATCTAGTTCATATTACGTTCATACAGGGCGCTTAGTATCGGTTGCGTAATCGAATCAGAATAGATCAATCTACGAGGAGGAAATCGTTCATGCTGTGGTTGATGGTCAATTTTGCGATGACCGTTTCGCTGCCCATTTTTGGCGGAATTGCCGCTTGGAATGCGAGCCGAGCCTATCGGGCACCTACAAAAGGCAAGTTATATTCCCGTATGCGGTCGTCGCTCATTTGGACGGGAATAAGTGGACTGGCCTTTTTCGTCAAAGCGACGCCGATCGTTCTCACATCGCGTATGAAGGCGTCTTGTCACCGTTTGAAATCGGCAGCGCGACGGTCAACCTGCCGGAGTGAGCGAATATGATTTACGATAGAGGTGAACTGGTTTTGAAATACAAGTTTGTCATAATGTTTATGATTATCCTATGCGGCACAATCTCGGTCGCGGTGTTCAATCCGATTATTGGCCTGCTCTCGCGCGAACTGGGGCTCAGTGAGATTCAATCGGGATGTTTGGTGTCGGTGACGGGGCTGTGCTGGTTGCTCGGCGGATTCTTCTGGGAAAAAACGACCTTTATGAGCAGAAAACGAATGCTGGCTTTTATCATGTTTGTATATTTGGCGACACTGCTCCTGTTTGCCCTTCTCGCCGATTATGCGGGGACCCATCGCAACGGTTCGTCGGGCTTTTTTTGGATCTTCTTGCTGTTGCGTGCGATCTCGGGATTTTTCTTCGGAGGCTTTCTTTCCAAAGCGCAAGCCTATGTGATGAGTTGGACGACACAGGAGACGCGAACGCAGGGGATGGCCATATTTGGTGCCGCCAATGGACTCGGTTTCATATTGGGCCCTGCCATGAGCGGCGGTATGGCGGCAATCGGGCTTACATCGCCGATGTACGCGGCTGCCGCCCTGCTTTTCATGATGATTATCTTATTATGGATATCGATTCCCAACGATGCGGTACAAAAGAAAGATCAATTTGCTCCATCGCTTTCGCCGTTTGATGTAAGAATTCGATTTTTCTTGTGGACCGGTCTTCTACTTTCGCTCACTATCAATATACTTCAGGTGACCATCGGTTTTTACGTTCAAGATTCGTTTGGGTATGAAGCACGGGAAGCGACGCAACTGATCGGACTTGGCTTGGCCATTTGTGGATCCATGGTTGTGGTCACGCAAATTGTCATTAGCAAATATCTGAAGTGGCGACCCGAGCGAATGTTACGACTCGGAATGTGGATTGTCGTGTTGGGATTGTTAGGGCTGTTATCATTCATTCGTTATGCCTATCTGGATTTTGCCATACTTGGCATCGGCTTCGGCCTTACCTGGCTTGGATATAGTGCGGGAGCTGCCGATGCGGTACAAGATCATGAACAACGGAGCGTTGCTTCCTATATCGCGACTTTGCTGGGAGGAGGAGCCTTCCTGGGGCCGATTACAGGGACTGCGCTTTACACGGCTCATATGGCAGTTCCGTATTCGTTTTGCACGCTTTTATTCGGGCTTTCTCTTCTCATTATACTCAGCAAGAAAAAGGTTGCCATTACTTCAATGAGGAGGGAGAGCCATGACAAATAAAACAGGAGTGGCCAGACTTCTGGAAATCGCCGGAGAGAAGTGCGGACTGTTGATCGTCTCCTGCCTTTTATCGTCGCTTAGCGCCGTTTGCATGCTGGTGCCCTATGCTTCCGTCTATTTCATTCTGGAAGAGTTGTTGGAACACGCAGCGTCCCCGGCTTCGGCGAACGAAGCGATGATGGTTCGTTGGGGCGTGATCGCTTTGATCGGCTTCGCAGCCGGCTTGATCACGACGTACGCGGGGGCAATGGCAGCGCATGTTGCCGCGTTTCGCATTCTTTACGGACTCAGGGTCAAGCTTGCCCGCCATATCGGCAAGCTCCCGCTTGGATGGCTGAACCGTCATTCGACGGGAGCCCTGAAGAATACGCTGGAACAAAACGTGGAGAAAGTGGAAACGTTCATCGCTCATCAATTGCCCGACCTCGTTCATGTTGTTGTGACCACGGCCTTAATGATCACCGTGATGTTTACTCTGAATGTTTGGTTGGCCATTGCGTGCGTCGTGCCGATTGTCCTCGCAATTGCGGTTCAGATCGCGCTGTTTAATGCACCAAAGACGAAAGAATACCTCAAACAGTATCATGATTCGTTGGAACGGATGAACGCTTCCGCCGTCCAGTACGTGCGGGGGATGCCGGCCGTCAAGGTGTTCGGGCAAACCGTGAAATCGTTTCGCCAATTTTACCAGGACATGATCCGCTACCGTGACTATGGCGTGAAATTGGCGGATCTGTTTCAAAACGGATTTGTGCTGTTTAAAGTGATAATCAGCTCGTTTGTCGTATTTGTTCTGCCTGTCGGCGTGTTTTTATTGAGCCGCGATCCGGGCATCGTCTCATTCGCCTCCGTTCTGTTGTTTTTCCTGGTCATGGCACCGGGAATATCCGCTCCTATGCTTAAAATCATGTTCCTGATTCATACGCTCGAGGATATCAACGAGGGCGTTCAGCGCATGGACCGCATACTGGCGGAAGGGCTTGTACCGGAGCCCGAGAGTCCGAGACGGCCGGCTACATTTGATGTTTCATTTGATCATGTTTCTTTTTCATATGAAACGGGATCGGCAGATGGCGCCGTACTTACGGACATATCCTTTACCGCCCGCCAAGGGGAAGTGACGGCGCTCGTAGGTCCGTCGGGAGCGGGCAAATCGACCATTGCCCATCTGGTGCCTCGATTCTGGGATGCGAACATGGGAGCGATCCGCATCGGCGATATAGATATTCGCGAAATAGCGACATCCGATCTGATGAACACCGTCGCATTCGTGTTTCAGGAATCGTTTTTGTTTTCCGATACGGTATACAACAACATTGCGGTCGGACGGCCGGACGCGTCACCGGAAGAAGTGTACGCTGCGGCGCAGGCAGCGCAGTGTCATCCGTTCATCGAGAACCTTCCGCTTGGATATGACACGCGGATTGGGGAAGGAGGCGTCTATTTGTCAGGCGGAGAGGAACAGCGGATCACCGTGGCCAGAGCGATTCTGAAGAACGCCCCCATTCTTGTGCTGGATGAAGCGACGGCGTTTGCCGATCCGGAGAATGAATATGAGATGCAGCTGGCGTTGAAAGCGTTGATGGCAAACAAGACGGTCATCGTCATTGCCCATCGCCTGTCCACCATTCAGGATGCACAGCAAATTCTCGTGATGGAAAGCGGGAGAATCGTCGAGCGGGGAAGGCATGAAGCCCTCTTAACTGCTGACGGCTTGTACGCACGCATGTGGCGTTCGTACCGCCAAGCAACGCAATGGCATATGGGCAAAAGGGAGGTGGATGCAGAATATGAACATCCTGCGCAGCCTTACAGCGGATAATCCGCGCTCGTTGGTTAAACCTGTATTTTACACGACCGTTGCCAATTTGGCGGGCGTGATCCCTTTTGTGCTGTTGGTGGAAGCAGTAAGATTGTTCTTTACCCCGTTTGTCCATCCCGCTATCCCCCTGGATACGGCACGGCTTTGGTGGGTGTGCGGCGGGCTGGCGGTTTCGCTTGTTCTCTTGTTCGCCTGCGAAACTCTCGCCAGTCGTTCTCAATTCCGCGACGCATACAGCGCGGCGGCGGACGGACGGACGCGGCTGGCCGAGCATTTGCGCAAGCTGTCATTAGGGTATCTGAACAAACGCGATCCGGGCGATCTTGCCAATATGATGATGGGCGATTTTGCGATGCTGGAACATGGCATCTCCCATGTGGTTCCGCAAATGATCGGAGCCGCCGTCATGCCGGTTCTGGCCTTGATTGGCCTGTTTTTCCTCGATTGGCGCCTAGCGCTTTCCCTATTCGCTGCGATGCCGGTGGCAATCCTGCTGGTGCTTTTGACCTCCGGCATCCAGCGCAAACTCGGCTCGCAGCATATACAGGCCAAGATCGAGACCTCCAATCGACTGCAAGAATACTTGAACGGTATTCGGGTGATTAAAGCTTATAACTTGACCGGAGAACGTTTTGTCCGGCTTGATCGGTCATTCAGGGAATTGATGCGGCAGAGCATCCGCCTCGAAGGGTTGTTGGGGCCGATTGTGCTGAGCGCGATTGCCTGTTTTCGTGCCGGCCTTACCCTGATGGTCACGGCTGGGGTACATCTGCTGCTCGGCGGGAGCCTGGATGTTATCACATTTGCAGCGTTCCTGATCATCGGAACCCGAATCTTCGATCCGCTGACGACAGCGCTCGCCGGGTATGCACAGTTTCGCTATCTCGAGCAGGCGGGCGAACGCATCGTGCAGCTCCTGCGGGAGCCGATCATGCAAGGAGAACGGCAGCCCCCTGCAGATCATGATATCGAATTGAAGCAGGTTACGTTCGGCTATCTGGATCAACCCGTATTGCGAGACGTGAGCGTAAGCATGCCGGCAGGTTCCTTCACCGCATTGGTCGGCCTTTCGGGCAGCGGTAAAAGTACCATTCTTCGGCTCATTGCCCGTTTTTACGACCCGGATAAGGGGATGGTGACGATGGGCGGGGAGGATATTCGCGCAATGGACTCGGAAGCGTTGTTGCGTAAAGTATCTATGGTGTTTCAGGATGTGTACCTCTTTCAGGATACGATTGAAGGCAATATCCGGTTCGGACGAAGCGACGCAACGCACGAGGAAATCGAGGAAGCGGCCCGGCTTGCTTGTTGTCACGATTTTATCCTGAAGTTGCCGCAGGGTTACGACACGATGGTCGGTGAAGGCGGAAGCACACTGTCGGGCGGTGAAAAACAGCGAATTTCCATTGCAAGGGCGATGCTGAAAAATGCGCCAATCATTCTCCTTGATGAAGCAACCGCTTCTCTTGATCCCGAGAACGAAGCGGAGATTCAGAAAGCGATTGATCGGCTTGTTCGAGGCCGAACCGTCATCGTCGTCGCTCACCGGCTTAAGACCGTGCAGCATGCCGACCAGATTGTTGTATTAGATCAAGGGCGGATTGTGGAGCAAGGCCGCCATGACGAATTGCTTTCGTCGAGTGGCCTGTATGCCCGGCTGTGGAGACGGCAGCATGATGCAGGAATGCTGTCAGCAGGGCTTGGATAGAGTTCATACGAACCGGCAATCCTGACGTTTCCATCCTATGGCCATCTTATGATCCGAATCAGAGACGGAGCCACGTGGTTTTACGGGCTCCGTTTTCTAATTAAATCAAAATCTCCAGCACTTTATAAACCTTGAGATCCGCAGGGCATCGAGCACTAGTCTACTACAGCGAGCAGCCATAGGAGAAGTGGAATATAAAGCTTTTCTAATGAAATAGCTGTATCCAAGATGGAAATTCTCATGGTATTCTCTTTACTATATTCGCAAATCCGCAATGGATACATCAGTATTAACCGGACTCAAGGCTGAAAGGAGAATGTGGGTGCTTGAAAATCTAGAATTAGAAAATCTGATCCATCAAGCAGATGTTTCAATTCCATTAGTAGTCATGATGTGTGGTGTGGCTGGGTCAGGAAAAACAACATTTGCTCAACGGCTAGAGCAGAGGGGCTTTGTACGTCTCTCCATAGATGAAGAGATATGGTCTACAAATGGTCGATACGGAATTGATTATCCAGTTGAAATGTATGAGCAACTTAAAGTTCAAGCCGAGTTAAAGCTGTATAAGGAACTAGTAAATCTGTTAAAGGAAAAGCGCAATGTGGTCATTGATTTCAGTTTCTGGCAACGTATGAAACGAAATGATTATAAGAAGCTAATTGAAGATGGAGGAGGAGAGTGGAGGCTTATTTATTTGAAAGTTCATCCTAATGATTTGCGTGAACGACTTCGCATTCGGAGCCAGAGATTCGATGCTAATGCTGCATTTACAATAACAGAAGAAATATTGTCTTCTTTCCTCAAGGGTTTTGAAGTACCTACTGGTGAAGGGGAAATTATCATCGAGTAAAATCGACGCTTGAAGGTTCTTTGTGAATATTATTTAAGCATTAGACGAAATCATTTAAAACAGGAAAGGATGGGAAACGATGAAATTAGAGATTTTAAATGTTCCCTCGTATTGGAAAACTGAAATGAAGCAAAAATATTTTCAACTTTATGAGGAAAACAGCAAGTTGGTTGTTCTGTTTCCCGGAAAAAACTTTCCTTGTGATAAACCAATTCTACATTTTGCTGGAACCTCCGCACTTCAAAGTGGTTTTGACTTAATGATATTGGAATACGGCTATCAAGCTGCGAGAACGGATTTGGATGTTAATGAACTGCAAAGAGTAAATAGAAGATAGCCACGAATCGGTTCAACGAATCATTAGCAAGTATAAACAAGTTGTTTTTATTAGTAAGAGCATAGGAACGATCGTTGCTGGAGAAGTTCATGGGAAACTCGAAATTCCAATCCAACATTTATTTTTGACACCAATTAAAGACACCATTTACTATATCAACAAATTCAATGGACTTGTGGTTTATGGAACAAAGGATGAAGTGTTTAGTAAGGAACATGCAAACCAAATCAACATAGACAATGTCAGAGAGGTCATTGAAATTCCTAATGCAAATCATGCTTTAGAGACCAATAATGTTGAGGAAAGTATTGAGATATTAAGTAAGCTTGTAAGGATATATATGGAATTCCTAAATAAGTAAACAGGGCATCCCGTAAGATCTTGGATCTTTTGGGATGCCCTTTAAAATGTACGTTTTGCAAGCTCAGTTGATATTTTGCATTTTTGCAGGCGATGGAGCCGCACCTGACTTTCGTTTGGCTAGATCCATCTTACGCTGGAGCATGCCAAGCACAAGATCCACAACGATTGCCAGCACTGCGGCTGGAATGGCACCTGCAAAGATACGGAGGGAGTTATTGCTGTTCAGTCCAGCGTAGATTTCCCGTCCCAGCCCGCCTCCTCCTACGAGAGGGGCAATTGTTACCACACCGATGGCGATGACGGCCGCAATACGCAGGCCTGACATGATATACGTCAGCGCAAGCGGGAAACGCACGTTCACGAGCATTTGGAAGGGGCTCATTCCGATTCCTTTTCCGGATTCAAGATAGCTGGGATCCACCTGTTTTAACCCAACATACGTATTCCGCGCGATTGGATTCAGGGAATACAGGAAGAGTCCCACCATGACCGTTGTCGTCCCGAGTCCCATCCATAACATGAGCACCACGAGCATGGCCAAGCTCGGTACCACCTGTAGGATATTGGTGATAAACAAAATGATTTTGGCTGCCCATTTGCTCTTAGAGCAGAGGATGCCAAGCGGCACTCCAACGATGAATGCCAGGCCCAGACCGATAACGACCATCGTAATATGCTGGATGAAATACTCCCAGAGCAACCCCTGATTTCGTGATATATACGACAAAAAGTCGGCAAATGTTAAATGTTCACTTTCCATGCTTACCCTCCTTTAGCTTTTCAAGAGGCCCTGCTCTTTCAAATACGCGATTACGACCTCCCGCTCGCTTTTCTTCTCAATGTCCACCTGATAATTAAGCGATATCATCGTATCTGCATCCAGATGACCGATTAAAGGCGCTATCGTATCCTGAATTTCAGGATGCTTCTTCAAAAGGTCCGAACGCAATACCGGACTTGCATCATATGGAGGGAAGAATTGCTGGTCATCCTGAAGCGTCTGCAATTGGTAGGCTTTCAGCCGGGAATCCGTTGAGTAGGCCAGCACGATATCCACCTGCTCATTGGCTACCGCGCTGTATACCAGGCTAATTTCCATAGGGAAGACCTGACCGAATTTGATGTCATACGCTTTAGAGAATGCAGGATATCCGTCCGTGCTTCTCTCCAGCCATGTCGTATCTACCCCAAGCTTCATGGTGCCCATGTCTTTTTTGACATCGGAAATTTTGGTGTACCCGTTGGCTTCGGCAAGATCCTTTCTTACCGTGAACGCGTAGGTGTTCTCAAAACCCAAAGGGTTCATCCAGGTGAACCCGAAGTGTTCCTGGAATCCATCCTGCGCTTCCTTCAAGACTTTATCGCGGTCTTTGGTGCCGCTGATCGGGAAATGGTTGTTGAAAATCTCACCGGTATATAGTGTCGCCATCTGAACGTCGTTTCGTTTCATCGCATTGATGACCAATGAACTTGATGCCAGATCCGGGATAATATCGACCTTCAGATCGGTTTGGTCTTCAATGAGCGCTTTATACATTTCAGCAATAATCTTGGTTTCGGTATAGGTTTGCGTCCCGATTGTAATCTCGCTTTGAATTCCGCATGCGGAGGTAAAAGCAGCAAAAGCTATCATGCAGATGAACAACGGAGTCCATTTAAGTTTTTTCAGATTCATCACGCCTTCCTTGTTCCGTCCGGCTCGCTGTCTACGGTTGATGTGACTCATATCGCAGCGTCCCGGGTCTGAGTCTGGTGGTAGTGTTTGCTTAGCCAGCCCTCAAGCAGCCCAAGCAATCCGTCAGCTACAAGTGCCAAGAGAATAGCGCCAATGCCACCGATGAAGATCATCTCGGGCTTGTTGACACCAAGTCCAGATACAATAAGCTGGCCTAAACCGCCAGCACCAATCAGGGAAGCCAGTGTTGCCCAACTGATGATATACACGGTCGTAATGCGGACACCGGACATGATGTAAGGAAGCGATAAGGGAAGCTGAATCCGCAAAATCGTTTGGGCGGTGCTGTATCCCATCCCCCTGGCCGAATTGAGCACGCCTTTATCCACGGAGTGAAAACCGTCATAGGTATTCCGCAGGATGGGCATAAGGGAGTACAGAAACAGCGCAAGGATGGCCGGTTTCATGCCGATGCCGAGCAGCGGAATCAGAATAGCCAGAAGCGCCAGGCTCGGAACCGTCTGAAACAGGTTCGTAATGAAAAATACGATGCTGTTCATCCAGCCTACCCGGTTGTATACGAGCAGGATACCGATCGGTACGGCAATAACAGTCCCCAAAAGAACGGCAGAGAATGAGAGGACCAGATGCTCCTGCAATGCCCTTAGAATATCTGGATAACGATCCGTAATAAAACTCCAGAATGCGTTCATATCACTCATCCTCTCCGATCAGCACCGGAGGAACCATCGTAGGATAGACTTCGGCCAAATGTTTAACCACACTGCCTCTTGTGATTAATCCGAGGAAACGGTTATTGCTGTCTACGACAGGGAGGTTGCTGAGCTGATGACTGTCCATAATCTCAATAGCCTGTGGAAGCGTGCTTCCCGAAGCCACGGAAAAACGGACCGGATGCATAACGTCTGCCACGGTTTTGCCTTCTTCGCCGTATTGGTCGAGCACGCGGTAGATCGAAACCGCGCCTTGTAGCTGACGGTTACGGTCCACAATCAGCAGCGAGTCGACTCGCTTCATTTCCATCATCTTGATGGCTTCAGCCAATCCCCGGCTCGGGAATGCCGTGACCGGATTCGTAATCATCACTTCATCCACAAGCGGAATTTCATAGGCGCTTTCATTTTCATTTTGCAGACGTTTCGAACCGATAAAGTCACGTACAAATTCGTTTGCGGGATGCCGTAAAATGGTGTCCGGTCTACCTGTTTGGATTACTTCGCCATCTTTCATCAGAACGATGGTATCCGCGATTTTAATAGCTTCATCCATATCATGCGTCACAAAAATAATGGTTTTATTGAGCTCCTGCTGAAGACGGATCAGCTCATCCTGAAGCTGCTCGCGGCTGATGGGATCCAGTGCGGAGAATGGCTCGTCCATCAGGATAATATCGGGTTCAGCTGCCAGCGCGCGCACTACGCCTACACGCTGCTGTTGTCCGCCGCTAAGCTCAGATGGATAGCGCGTACCATATATGGTGTGGTCCAGTCCGACCATGTCCAACAATTCATTTACTTTTTGATCTGTTTTGTCTTTATCCCATTTCTTCAGACGCGGAACCACGCCCGCGTTCTTGGAGATATTCATATGCGGAAATAAACCAACGCTTTGAATGACATAGCCGATATTGCGTCGAAGTTCAACCGGATTCAATCTCGAGATATCCTTACCGTCAATCAGAACTTTGCCCGAGGATGGCGTATTGAGCGCGTTGATCAGCTTCATGGTAGTCGATTTGCCACAGCCGCTCGGTCCGATGAGGACGGTAATTTCCCCTTTTTTGAATTCCAGATTAATGTCTTTCAGCGCGTGAAAGCCATTATCGTAAACCTTGTTCACATGCTCCAGTACTATCATTCAATCGCCCCTTTGCAAGCAGTATCCATATTATGCGGAGCATTTGGCATATCATCCATCGGGGACCCAAAAACTGTTGAGGGGAAAAGCGCGGTGCCAGAGATATGAGAAGGCTTCAGCCTTGTTATGTAGAAATGGAAAATACCTAAGCAAGTTAGCATTAAAAGAAATCAAAATGGAATAGGATTAAGCGCATGATTAAGGGGTGGAGAAAGATCTAAGAGGGAAGCCCTGAGGGTACTAACAATTTAAGTTAAAAATCTTCGTTATGGCATTGACTTACATACCCAAAATTCCACCTTTATATGCAATGTAGCTTTCCAAACTATGCAATCCCTTGTTACATCCATCCGAAGAAGTATTCCAAGCCTGTATGCCCCTGTTCGTATCGGGAAAATATGCGTTCTCATACATGAATCCCTGTTATACCTGCGCGAATCAAGCAGCAAGGTCATTGTGTCACTGCTTCCCTCGGCCCAAATGGATATATGCAAAATACGTAAGCAAGCAACGATTCCCTTTTGAGTAGGACCGTATAACTGCTCATGCAATAATATGTTTAATTCTATTACCCAGTTAGCATTGGATTGAAACATGTATATGGAACGATATTGAATATGTGGTACCTCGGGTCCAGAATCAACCCAAGTCGTCCGCGAGAGCAAAACAAGCTCTGTAAAGACTTGCTCAACCGGAAAATATGGCGACCCAAGTTTTGAGATGTTTGAGTATTGTACTATGATAAACTTGATTCCATGTTTGATTCGAACATGGGTGGGAGAGGGACATATCAATCCAACGATTGGACAATCGGGTGGGTACCATCAAGCTGTTAATGAGATTTTTAAAATGGCAGCAACACATGAGTAGAAAAATAGTCAGATGTATAATCATGGATGGGATTCCTGGAGAGGGATAAAACATGAAGTGGCAAGAAGTTCAGCGATAGATGGAAAGCACCGTTACAAACAGTCAATCACTGTTCACACGGTGCTATTCATGGTCAATCCTTGACCCAACGGGTTCTTTTGTCAGGATAAATATATGTATTTTTTGAGCAGATGTCTCTTCTAAACGCGAATGTCAATACTAATATTCTGTTGTGCTTGAAGGTTAGTATTCATATTCTTGTCAGTATCCTGATTCTGCTTTATCGTATCCCTAACGCTTTCAGGTTGATCAGATACGGACACATCCTCTTGATTATCAACCTCTCCCGTGATGACTTTGTTTTCGTCGTTCTGAATACTCTCTTTAGTGGCTTCGATCTTTTCACTTATTTTACGATCCAATTCAGTAATTTTCTTCTCAATGTTTAGTGCTTCTTCAGTTTTCGATTTATTCACTGTCAATTCCAGATTCTTTCTCATTTCCGATTTGCCTGGGTCGCCAGGTTCGTTCTCACCTCCAAGAAGTTCTCTTCCCTTTCTTACTTCATGCCTAAGAGTGTCGGTTTCCACTTTCAGTGATCTACGCACGCTTGCCATTTTGGTCAATTGGTCATGTAGATTGCTAGCTTGTAAAAACTTTTCCATCGATATGCCGGATACATCTTGCTTACCTGCATCTATTTCGATTCTTTTACTCAAATTCTCCTTTTTAGAAGAAGCACTGTTGTCATTTTTATTCTCCTCAGTCTTCTCCATTCTCTTCTGCATGATTTGAGATTCAAGTAATTGCAAATCCATGGTTAAAAGTTTAATTCTTTCATCTTTTTGTTTAGATTCCAGCTTTTCATCTGATTTAATACTCGCGATTTTTTCATGAATAATTCCTTTTTGATTGATTAGCTGCTCAATCTCCCGGTCAATGGGAGACATAATATTTGTTCTAGATTTTACTGGCTGTGTGGACTGTGGTCTGCTTGATAAGCTTGAAATTTGAGGCATTTAAACACGTCCCTTATAACAAAATGGTGAATATTTCCTTGATGTTATTATCGGTTGTTACCATATGAATCATAACAAGGATTTTAGCCAAAAAAGTTATGACCTATTATTGAACTCCAAGGGGATTTGAGCGAAACTCAAACGATTGACTACCGCCGCTTGGTAGTCAGATGTATAATCATGGAAGGAATTACCTTAAGATTAGATGAGACACCTAAAAATAGTAGTATTAACAATCGATTCGTATAACGAAGCATCTATGCTTCATGCAGTCCGGTATAAATTGTAGCTTCCTACCAAGGAGTCAAAATGAAAAAATATGGGTAGTGCTTAATGTTCATTATCATTGCAACACTAAATGTCACAAATCATGAAATTAATGCATGCAGTTGCGCAGGTGGTAACATGACTGAAATGCTGGAACGATCTAGAGAATATGGAATATCTTAAAGCGGAGAGTGAACTTGGCCTATTGGGCCAGGAAGTTGAGGTCAAAACGAATACTGAGCGAGAGAACGAAAAGGAAAGTAAGGGATAGGATAAATTGAGGCGTTAGTATAGCCATCTTATAAATGGTCTTATGTAACAAAGAAAGGAGACGATTCAATGACTGCAAAGCCACAACTGGTATTAGATTTAGCTGGTGTATTAGTCAGTAACTTCTCATCTACGTTTTGGCTCCAATTATCTAAGGGTAGCGAAATCTCGTTTCAGGACATCCGAGAACAATTTGATGAGATTCGAAAAGATCTATGGACTGGAAAGATCAAAGAAGATGATTTTTGGGAATGGATGAGTCTGCGAATAAAGCAAATTAACAAAGAGCGAGCCAGAACGTTATTAATTCAATCACTGGAACCTCTCCCTGGATTAAATTATTTGGCGGAGTGGAGTGAAATTGCAGATATCCATATCTTAAGTAACCATTGTAAGGAATGGTTGGAATCGATTTTAGAAAGAGTAGAACCCCATACAAAGAGCATAACGATTTCAAATCAAGTAGGTTTAAGAAAACCAGATATACAGATATATCAACATGTCGGCAAACAATTTGAAGCAGGCCAAACGGTTGTTTATATTGATGATCAGGAAAAGAACCTGAAACCGGTTATCGAACTTGGATGGAATACCCTGTTAGCAGATAAAGAGCATAAATGGATAGAAAAAGTTGAACCCATGATAGGAATGAGGAGGAGAACACTTGATTAGAAAAGAGATTCAATTAATTCTAGATAGCTTACCGGAAGAAGAATTGCAAAAAAATTATTGGTCTATTCAATTTATTCAAAAGGAATATTTATATAAAGAAAATTTAATTGAAAAAGGCGTAATCATCTCAAATCTTTTTGATGGAGCAACAGAAATTATTAATAAATGGGACGAGACGTTTGCACTAAACATTAGTGACGATATAAAAGAAAGTATTTATTACGATCAATATAAGTGGCATATTTTCAGTTATGAAATACAAGATTGTTTGAAACAACATGAAGCAAGAAATGCTTTTAATGCTGAAATTAAAGATGAAGTATATGTTATGTACCAAAACTCTCCCCGTGTACTTCTATACAGTAATGCAAATGCATTAGTCGCAGAGGATTTAGATTCTCAACAAGATATCTATGTATTTAATAAAAATTTTACTTGGACGTATGTCAATACACATGAAGACATGTGTGGGCCCTATTTTTATAAAGTGAAATAATTTCGTCGTGATATATGAACCGTGCGAATATAGATTTGGGAGGGATTCAGGAAGTGGGTAGAAAATCATTTATCATGATTTCTGTCATCTTATGCTTACTACTTAGCGTAGGTTGCAGTAATAACCATGAAGTTACTTCTGACGACATTGGCAAAATAAGTATAGAACTACAAGAACAAAAAGAAGAATCAAATGGAACCATGTTCACACTAAAGCTGCATAACAAATCTAGTCATATTATAGTACAAAATAATGTATATTTAAGTTTTCCCATAAAACTTGAAAACGGTGTTAAAGGGAATGATTTTAAGATAGAAACTAGAAATAATAAACTCAATATTGGTCCGGGAGAAGAATTACTTCTTACCGTATTTGCTCCGAAGGAAATGTATGAAGGGAACCATAATATTGACTTAGAAGATCCCCATATCGAGATTAAAGGTTTCTTTAATGAAGTAACCGAAAAAAATCAATTCAGTATGATTGGAGGGCATCGTACTATGGTTGGTTCTAATGAGGAGTGATTGCGAAGTATTCTGCATCCTAACAATAAAGTGAGGGCTCGTAGATACAAGAAAGTCATATGCAATCATGGAAAGAGTTTCGAGGAGGAGCAATGAGTACAGATCTTAGACAAACAATTCAGAGTACCGACGTCTTGAATATAAGAACGTTATGTATGATAAAATTATAAGAAGAAATTGAACGAAGTTGTAGGAGGTAGAACGAATGAAGTGGCAAGAAGTAAGAGAAATGTTCCCTGACCAATTTGTTCTGGTTTCCATACTTAATTATCATGAGGAAGGTAACAAAAAAATAGTAGATGAAGTTGCACCCATTCGCACAATATCAGAAGAAGATGCTAATAAAGAGTTTTTTCAAGCGAAGCCTGGGAATTTAGTTTACCATACTTCAAATAAAGACTTTGTGATTCATCTTCGTCGGGATCCATTAATGAGAGTGAGTCGTAATTACAATGAAAATTAACTATGATGGACAGTTAATTACGACGTCACTTACCGTTACGTTCAGAGGAAGTGTGTTGAAAATAGATGATGTAATTATAGATACAGGATCACATACTATAATTAGTCCTGATATTTTAGAGGAAATCGGTGTGACCTATGAAACAGGTGACTCCATATATGAAGCATGCGGGATTGGTGGAAGCATTCCGTTCTACACAAAAATTATGGATAGGATTGAAATAGGTGCAAGAAGCATTGAAAATATAGAAATAGATGTAGGAATATTGCCTAAAGATCATAAAGGGCTACTCGGACTGGATATTTTGAAACAACAAAATTTTATTATTGACTTGAAAACATTAGAATTGCGTATTTGAACAATGGATTGAAAAGAATTAATAAGCGAAATCCAACCGTCGCTGAAATCATATAACAATGCATCTAGGCTGCTGGTACTCGCTCCCTTGGTTGTTCAGGTGCACAAGCAGAAGAGTATTCTGACAAACACGACCCGACCTAAGATATGAGCTATCTAAGGTCGGGTCGCGCCATAGATGCAGGGCGTTATAGGAAATCAACGAAATTATAAAGCTCAATAATAAAATAAGTTCTACATTATAGAGAAGAGACGATTAAGATAAGGAATAATAAATTATAGTCATTTTTAATTTAGTCTTAATATGCCTATAACATAGTAAAGAATATTTTGGAGAAATACCTGCGAAAGGAAAATAAATCACATAAATGGAGTTGTATCTCATGTTGATACTAGAACGAGCAATGAAAAATGATGCCCCAAAACTTACTGAAATACAAAAGGCCAGCTTTAATGATGAATCGAAACATTTTAATAATAATGAAATCTGTGGCCCACTAGGATATAATTCCGTAAGTTGGCAAGAAGAGATGATGCAAAATTGTGAATACTTTAAAGTGCTCTATAATGGAGAGATAATTGGGGGCGCTTTGATATTTATAGAAAGCAATCAAGTACATAATCTAGGACGGATTTTTATTGATCAAAACTATCAGAATCAAGGAATCGGTAAAAAAGTAATGAAAGAAATTGAAGGAAGTTTTCCGGATAGCACAAAATGGTGGCTTGATACGCCTAGCTGGAGTGTCAAAAATCATCACTTCTATATAAAGTGCGGATTCACTAAAGTCAGAGAAGAAGGTGACCTATACATTTTTGAGAAGACCTTCTAGTTGATTTTCTCGGGAATATACCAGATGAAGTTCCATCTGGTGGAGACATCATCTTCTATATGTTTTTTTTGTTATTCTATTATTAAGGTAGTGAGCATGATACTAAGTGAATTTTAGGGAACTGTGAGGAATTGAAGATGACGAAGAAGCTGTATTACGATTCCGCTTATATCCGGGAGTGGGAGACACGAATCACACGGAAACTGGAACGGGAGGACGGAACCTACCTGATCATGGAGGAGACGGCCTTTTATCCGCACGGTGGAGGGCAGCCTTGTGACCTGGGGTGGATCGATAAAATTCCTGTTCTTGATGTTGTTCAGGAGGAAGGGGAAATTCTTCATAAAGTCGAGCGTTTGCCTGAGAAGGAAGAGGTTAGCTGCCGTTTGGATTGGGATAGAAGATTCGATCATATGCAGCATCATAGCGGCCAGCATCTCCTGTCTGCCATGTGTCTGGAAGTATGCCAGGCGGAAACACTCAGTTTCCATTTGGGTCAAGATTACGCTACGATTGATATCGCTCAATCTGACCTGTCTCAGGACCAACTGATGATGCTGGAACTGGAAGTTAACGATCAGCTTTACCTTAATCGAAAAGTAACGAATTATTTTGTGAGCCGGGAGCAGGCTGCTGCCTTGCCGCTGGTGAAGCAGCCGAAGGTAACCGACGATATCCGGATCGTAGAAATCGAAGGTATCGAATATAACGCTTGTGGGGGTACACATGTCTCCGCAACGGGTGAGATCGGAATGATCAAACTGCTCAGAGCCGAGAAACAGAAAGGGCATTTGCGTATCTATTTTAAATGCGGTTATCGTGCATTGAATGAATTCAATGCGGGAATGGAGATTTTAAGCAGCCTATCAACCAGGTTCAATACCTCAAAGGAAGAGATTCTGGACCGGATTGCAAAATGGGATCATGAACAGAAGTTGCTCCAGGCTGAATTGAACGCCGTGAAGGCTGAGAATGATGTTTACCTGGCAGGAAAGCTATTGGCAGACCGTCAGGGCAGCCTGATCCAACACGTTTTTGCGGACAAGCCGCTGAAGGACATGCAGAACCTGGCGGTAAAGCTCACCGAAGAAGCTGACGTTATCGTGCTCTTTGTGTCCAGCGCAGACCATAAAGTTGTCCTGGCTCAAGGAGGGAAGAGCGGTCTCGCCTGTGGTGCATTCTTTAAGCAGTATCTGGCTGATTATCGCGGTAAAGGCGGAGGCAGCGACAAGCTGGCACAGGCTGGTTTTGCCAACGGGGAGGATGCCATGGCGTTTTACCATTTTGCGGCGCAGTCATTAAGTTAGCTTGAAGAGGTGTAATGGTCTATAACTTAAAAGCATTTAAGCGGGTTTAGCAGCTTGTTTTTATACCAAAGAGTGTGAAACAAACACTCTCGGAATCACGCCTCAGCCTAAGATAAGTAACTATCTAAGCTGGGGCGTTTCATTAATACACAGACCGGTAAGTGGAAAGTGCAATTATGAGTTCCAGTTCAAGGAGTGGAATATGAAAAAGACAATCGTTTTATTACTGGGTATTATCGTTATTTCAAATGGTATCTGGAGTTATATTTATTTTAGTAGTGTTGATAAGTCATCTAATATTGAGGTTCAAGTACACACTCTGAATGGAAAAGGAGAGATGTGGGACATTACTGATTACAAAATAATCATTTCTGCTAATAGTATTCTACGAGGGCATGGGAATTTAACATACAAAGGTGATCCGACAGATATTGAGAATAGCACCTATTATAAACTTGAATTCAAAGAAATTAATCCATTTGGAGAATATGAAACGGTATATGCGAATGAAGCGAGTTCTAAAGGTGGGCCAGTATCTATTTTAACCAATCTTAATGATACAGGTTCTATCAAAAGTGAGTACTCTTACGATGAATTAAAGAAGGATAGACAAAACTACCAAAGTACTACTTTAACCATTACATGGAATGATAATGAAGGAGAACTTCACTCTGAAGCAATAAATCTCTCAATAGATAATGATATGACCATATAGATTTGTAAGAAATCTTGAGAGATAATGACTAGTTGATACTCTATTAGACAATAACAACAGGTAACATGGTGTTTAAGCATTTGGATTCCTCCAGAGTTGAATGATTTGAAGTATTAAATGATGAGGTGTAGGTATTTCTAAGAAATCATGCTGCGTTTCGCCCAATAGGGTCCACAGAAGGAGATCAAACATGAAGGACATCATAAACATAAAAAGACTAATCGTTGATGATGATCTATTAATTTATTTAGTTAAGAATCTAAAGAGTTAATGTGAGGTGCAGAAATATGAAAACCTTTACAGTCGCAACCGTACAATATAATTGCAGTGAGCCTGATCAAAAACTAAACACGGAAATTGGATTAAGATTCATAAGAAAAGCCAAAGACCTTGGAGCAGATATTGTATTATTTCCTGAATGTTGGATAACTGCATATGCTTTTCCCGACATTGTTGAAACCAAGCTTCCCGCAGAAGAGATAGAGAATCATCCTGATTTCAAAGCTTGGTATGAGGCGGCAATAGACGAAAATAATACAGCCTTAAAATCTTTTCAAGCAATTGCGGAAGAATTATCTATTGGCATTGTCATCACGGGTTTTACAAAAGGGGTAAAGCGTCCTCAAAATTCAGCATTTGTAATTGATCGGAACGGTGAAATTTTATTAAAGTACAGCAAAGTCCATACATGCGATTTTGATACTGAACGTATGCTTGAGCCTGGTACTGAATTTAAAGTATGTGATTTCGACGGTGTGAAGATTGGGGTCATGATTTGTTATGACAGAGAATACCCAGAAAGCGCAAGAGTATTGATGTTAAAAGGGGCAGAAATCATTCTGGTTCCCAATGATTGCGGGACCATGAAGCCTAGATTACAGGCACTATCTACAAGAGCATATGAAAATATGGTTGGCATTGCGATGGCCAATCCTCCTGGTGAACATGCGGGCTGTTCTTGTGCTTATAGCCCGATTATGTGGGATTCTGATGGGAAATCGGTCGATAACACCATTATGCTGGCAGATCATATGTCAGAGGGTATATTTATTGCTGAATTTAATCTGGATGAAATTCGTAAGTATCGTAATAAAGAAATGATGGGCAATACGTTTAGGAAAGTGAAAGCTTATAAAGATTTACTAACTGAAAAAGTAGAAGAGCCTTTTATACGGGAATAAACGGAATCTGACGAAATTCAATATGTACTAACTTCAGCACCGAAAGCCGTAGGATTTTATGAGAGGATCGGATTCGAAAAGGCAGATAAAGCTTTTGTAATAAGAAGAAAGAAAAATTGAAATTATTAATCAGATATTTGGGTAAGGCTTGGGGGAAATAAAAGTGATAACAGAACTTAATAAATCAGAGTTTTATAAGATAAGACACATTACGGATAAGTGTAAGAATATCGAGGTTAGGGCTGTGGTTAGCGGCAATAACCCGGGCGGGGTCTATGTAGATCATCCAACAGAACCCACAGCAGCATTAATTTGGATTGAAGGACAAAAGGGTTTTCAGATTGTTGGAGATGCTCAGAGTACAACATTTATAACAGAACTAGCAGAATACATGAGAAATCATATAGAACCCAAGCTACAGGAGCAAGATATAAATTGGGTCGAGATTGGTCTGGATCCTGATCCTTGGGATAAAACGATACAAAACATTTTTCAGGAGCGCCGCATTTCGAGTGATACTCAACATGTGTTCACATTAAGAGGGAAGCCACCACACATTGAATTTCAAGATAGCGTTGTAAATATTCAACGGATAACTCGTGAGTTATTGAAGTCAAGACGATTGGATAACCATTCGTTTTTAGAAAAGAAGATATTACGATTTTGGGATTCTATAGACTCTTTCTTAGAGCAAGGATTCGGATATTTTGTTGAGGATAATCACAATGTGGTGAGTTTATGTTTTTCAGCATTTGTTGTAGATAAAACGCATGCAATTGATATCGAAACGCTTGAAGAGCATAAAAGAAGAAATTATGGTGCTGCAGTAGCTCAGGCATTTGTACAGGAATGTCTTCAAAAAGGAATTCGTCCATACTGGGACTGTACTCCGGAGAATACAGGGTCTATTCGACTTGCAGAGAAAGTAGGAATGACCCCTGATTTTGACTACCAAATATCATGGTATGGTTTATCTTAGGGCACTGGTATAAGGTCCAGTAGATGAGGGAGACGAAATATTCTAAATCGAAATGAAGGAGTCATTGAATGAAGCTCATTTCTCAAACCTCAATAAATAATGGTGTAAGCATTCACTACCTTGATTCTCATCCTGATTCAGACTTTTCGTTAACTCCACTTCTTATATGTCCTGGTCTCTCCGAAACAGCAGAAGAGTATCAAGATTTACTTGAATACCTAATACCCAGAAGATGTATTGGAGGCCAAAGTGGCACCCCGCTGACTGGTTATGATTTGAAAGACCATGTTGCAGATATCGAATCCGTAGTGAAAAGCACCGGGATAAACCATTTTCATTTATACGCCTTCTCAAGAGGTGTGTCTTACGCTTTGGAATATACCAGATTACATCCTGACCAAATTGGCAAATTGATTATCTTGGACTATCCGTCTGAACATAAAGCGATGCCCATGGATTGGCCTAAAGCCTATATTGAAAATTATTTAGTACCCTTTAATCGTTTGTCTCATATTCGCCCGGAAGCGGTTAGGGGAATTCAACGTGAATCGGTACAAAGATCAATAAAGTTTAGTTCAGAAAAGCCCATACTTGTTATGAGAGGGCTACTAGAAGGCTCTATAATATCTAGTGAGGAATTGGAAGAATATAAAGAACAATTTTCTAACCTGCAAATAGCTGAATTAAAGAATAGCGGACATGACTTTCGAAGCACAGAAAGATCAAAGCTATATAAAATCATAAAAGAATTTGTAGAATAATCGGGGAAAGAACTCCCTTATAATCACACTCATCGCTGTCATTAGGCTGCTCGGTCTACCGGAGACATTTCGAAGGATCTGAGCGAGTGGATCCTTAGAACAAGATGAAAACTGAATGTGCCGAGAAACCAAACCACTTCCTAAAGTGTTTAAACCTAAGGAGACAATTACATGGATGAGCAATGGCGAATAGCTGAGTATGATCCAGAGTGGCGAAACTTGTTCTTGGAGGTAGCATGGAACATACGAGAAGTTTTAGGGGACATAGCAGATCGAATTGACCACGTTGGATCTACGTCGATTGTTGGACTAGATGCCAAACCAATTATTGATATTCAAATCTCAATTAGTAATTTTGAAGATGTGAATCAATATAAGAATAAATTAGAGTCTATAGCGTTTGTATTTCGTAAAGAAAATCCTGATAAGACTAAAAGGTATTTTCGAGAAATTCCGGGACATCGGAGAACACATATTCATGTAAGACAAACGGGGAGTTACTCAGAACAATTGACATTATTATTTAGAGATTATTTGAGAGAACATAAAGAGGATTGCTTAAGATATTCGGCAGAGAAGCACCGGTTAATGGGATTGTACCATCATGAAAGACATAAATATGTTGAAGGCAAAGGCCCGATTGTATGGGAGTTAATACAAAAGGCACATGTTTGGTCACAAGAAATAGGTTGGAAACCAGATAAACCGGATCTGTAGGCGAATCAATGAAACTTCAAAAAGGAGTAGGATGATACAAAAGGAGACGTTATGGAAATCGAACTTATTCCTGTTTCAGTTCAAGAGAAAGAAACATTATCGAACATGTATCAATTTTATTTTTATGATTTTAGTCAATACACTAATCAGAACTTAAATGATGATGGAAGATACGGGGTGAACATTGATTTCTATTGGGAAGGTGACCCTAGATGGAACCCATATTTCATAGTATCGTCAGGAGCAATTGTAGGGTTCTTGGTTGTGCTGTTTGAGAATCTAGACACAGATCCAGACCCAACGCATGTAATTTATGATTTTATGATTTTGAAGAAATATAGAAGAAACGGGATCGGTCGCACCGCAGCTAAACAGGCATTTGGGTTATTCAATGCAAATTGGAAAGTAGCTCAAATGGAGAGTAATACAACTGCCATATCTTTTTGGAGAAACGTAATCAGTGAATATTCCAAGAATAATTACACAGAGAGATACAGGGAAGATTCAAAGAAATACATACAAGAGTTCAGTACAAAGTAGTAACCTCAGCGGCTGGAGGTGTGATGCAGGATCGCAATCGAATGGAGGATTTTTATTGAGAAAGTTACGCCTTCGTCATTTTGTAATCCTAATATCAATCATCTTGATATGTGTAGTTGTTTATTTCTCTAGTCCAATCAGAATTCAGCAAATCATCAGCTCTACGGATCATGTTGAAAAAATATATTTTACTTATCATGTTTGAAAGGTGAAGTGATGTTAATGAATTCGGAGGTGATTCCATGATTATTAGAATTGCGACAAAGGAAGATATGGATCAACTTATTCGGATGAGATGGGATTTTACACTGGAAGACGATCTAGATGGAACATTAAAAAACGAAGCTTATAGTGACTTCTACGAGGAGTGTTATGATTTTTTATGGAAGGCATTTCAAAGTGATATTTGGAGTATTTGGGTTGCTGAAGAAGACGGCATGGTCGTGTCCAACATATACATAGAACTTATTCACAAGGTACCGAGACCAGGGAGAATCACACATCCATTTGCATATATGACGAATGTATATACAAAACCTGATTATCGAGGTAAAGGGATAGGAAGTAAATTAATATCAAAAATCAACGAATGGGCAAAAGAGAACAAATATGAATTTATTATCGTATGGCCTAGTGATGAAGGGGTTGATTTTTACAAGAAAAATGGATATCAGCACTGCAAAGAGCCAATGGAAAATATGCTATGTTAGTAAAGTAGTTAATACGGAGGGAATTTATATATAAAGGAGAAGTAAGATGAATCTACCTAAACATATTGTCTCTGCTGCTGCAGTTGTACTGAATGATAATAATGAAATATTACTTATCCGGGGGCCGCAAAGGGGCTGGGAAATGCCGGGCGGAGTCGTTGAAATTGGAGAGTCTTTGGCACAAGCAGCAATCAGGGAAACCAAAGAAGAGGCTGGAGTGGATATTGAGATTATAAGGTTTTGCGGGATTTTCCAAAATGTGAAGGCGAGTATTTGTAATACACTATTTCTTGCTAAATACATTGGGGGTACACCCGTAGCTACAACAGAAAGCCTTGAATCAGGATTCTTCCCATTGGATGAGGCATTGAATATGGTGACCTATATGAATTTTAGGGATAGAATCGAAATTTGCTTAAGACCAGCTGATGAGCCGGTATATATTGAGTTCTAGAAGGAACAAACGTGAAGATAATTTAAGAAATGCACATGCTGCATTTAACAACATTTTAATGCACCCCGCCATTATAAAATAAATATTCAACGAAAGAGAGTGAGCTCTGTGAAGGTAGTCGAACTTCATGAAATGAAATTAGTCGGAATAAGAGTAGTATGTCCCGGTGACCAGTATGTTAAAGAGATCCCCAAGGCTTCGGTTGAACTTAAAAATAGATTGCAAGAGATTCGTGAGGTTGTAGAACCGGTTAGACTTGTTGGTGCATTCATCGCTGAGGATGTATCGGGAGGGGAAGATGGTTATTGGGTTTGTGTTGAGGTACTTGACATGAAACAAGTTCCTGAAGGGATGGTCTCATTAGTCATTCCAAAACAAAAATACGCAGTTCAACGACACCAGGGGCCTAATGATGAAATTAGAAATACATATGAAAAGCTCCATCGCTGGATACTAGAAAATAACCATGAACGATTGCCGAGATCCTGGCATCTGGAGATTTCGGATGAATGGGGACATGGGGAAGTAAATCATATTGAAGCAGACTTGTATGACACCATTAAATAGATTTTAAGTTTGATATAGACAGTGTTCCCTTTCAAGGGAATAAATTGCGCCAACTGGCACTTGCTGTTATAATTTTGCGTATGAAATGTGATTGGGGGTTATACCGATGGCAATGCTGAATTGCTCATTAGCTAGGAAGTCCTCATGCAAAGCCTGATCTGGGGCGATACTTTGCGTGGGGTGCGATAGATGAATTCGATCGCCCAACCTTAACTTTATCGTTTCTAATAACAGGCTTTGCACCTTCATTTTTAATAAAAATAAGGGGCTGAAAGCTATGAGTACACCATTTATTAGAAACCACCAGTTTAACGTGATTAAAAAACAATCGGATTTCCTTCTGAAAACATTGCGAACGATCGCGGATAGAAAAGTCCTGGAAACGGTCAGGTATCGTGCCGTAACAAGCACTTTGGAAGCTTTTCCGTCTCTAACAGAGGATCAGAAGCGGATGCTTGGAGAAATGTCGACCATTGAGAAGGCCGAGGATTTCCAGAGATATCTTAACGCGTTAGAACCCTATCTGGAGCCTTATCCGACGATTACGCTGAAACAGATTCAGAAGTTATTTCCTAAAAATAAGAAACTGAAAGTTCCGGATCTGCAATCGATCGACTTTCGATATGTAACGTATTTGGGCTGGGTGGATATTGCCACAAACAAGTTATATATCGTATATCCGTTCGAAGGAAGATTCATCGGGATCGAGGGAAGAATTACGCCGACCAACAAGAAAGGCTACTGTCTGTTCTGCAACCGGCATCAAGAGCTTGCCTTGTTCTCGGTCAAGACCAAGCCGGCCGTTGCTTCACCGGATAATCTTTCGTTCATTGGCCAATACGTATGTCTGGATAGCCAAGCATGTAATCACAGCATTACCGATACAGGGGCACTTGAGAAGTTCATTCTCTCCGCCAGCAAGTAACACAGGAACTAGAAATAGGCTGCCTCTAAGGGCAGCCTATTTTGTACTATGTTCCCGTTTAAAGACACAATGGTCATTGAAAGGACGTTGAAACCTATGAACGATGTAAGATTAGTTAAGCCTCAGCTAGAGCTTGAAGAAGAATATTTGTCATTTTATCAAGAATGGAAAGAATCCGGTGAGAATATGGTTCCTTGGGTTATAAGTAAGGATCCAAGTGATTTTCAGGGGATGCTGAAGGAACTCTCTAATCAAGAGAAGGGCATTGGTGTAAAGGAAGGCTGGGTCTCAGATTCAACCTTTTGGTTGATCGATAAACAACATAGAGTATTAGGTGCGGCTAATATTAGACATCAATTAACCGAACATTTATATAATGCTGGCGGCCATATTGGCTATGGAATCCGCCCGTCAGAAAGATGGAAAGGCTATGCGACTAAACTATTGGAATTGTCCTTGATTGAGGCCAAGAAACTGGGGATAAACGATGTCTTAGTTGTATGTGATGCCGGTAATGTGGGATCGGAAAGAACCATTATTAAGAACGGCGGGAGGCCGGATACAGACTACATAGAGGAGGATGGAAACGTAATTAAAAGATATTGGATTAAGAATACGTGATAGTAGCGATCAAGATCAGTTTCTACAAGCAAACTGGATATACTATCGGGGCTCAGCTTTTTTAATGATGAAGTCTGAGCCCACCATGTTCGAACACTTACTCTAGGGTGGAAAACACGATGTAGTAAAGTTCTCATGAGTGTGCGTATCTTATGTGGTCTTCATTTTTTGAGCCTTGGATAAGAATACGATGCAAGTGATCAAAACAACAGCTAATGCGATCCACTGCGAAGTAGCGAGAGTACCAAACTGGCCCCGGATGATATCACCTCTGAAAAATTCGATAATAAATCTCCCTAAACTATAGAAAATGAGGTATAGACCTGCTATTAGGCCATTAGTTCTTTTTCTTCTTGCAATATACATCAGTATGAAGAAAATTGATAAGCTAAGAACGCTTTCTAATATTTGTGTAGGGATGAGTTTGACATCATTCGGGGCAAGCTCGGATTCGTGAAACGTTATGCCAAACCAACTGTCCGTTTCTTTTCCATGGCAACAACCGGCGAGCAGACAGCCGATTCTCCCGCATCCTTGGGCTAATGCAACGGAGGGCACAAATAGGTCAAGGTATTTTAGAAAGTTGAGCTTTTTCTTCTTACAATAGACATAACCAACCCCAATCCCCCCGATAATTCCTCCGTATACCACAAATCCTTCCGAAAAATTCAGAATCATTGAAGGATCGTGGATGATATTGTTCATTTGGGTTATCCAAAACAAAAGTTTAGCTCCGGCCAATCCGCCTAATAAGCTCCAGAACGTTAGAGAGGAGACATGGGATAGTTCTACTTGTCTAGAAGCTGCTCTATAAACAACAACCTTGTAAGCGATAAGGATTCCGATCGCAATCATTAATCCATATCCATAAATGGTCACGGGTCCAATCCTGATCAATTCGTTGTACATAATTTCATTCCCCCATAATAGATTCCCTGATAAAATCTTCTGTTTCTACATGATGCGATTGAACTACAGTGTGTAGTGTAATCATCCAAAAAAAAAAAGGGACTACGAATCCCCGCCCAACATTAAGAGCAGCAAAATGGAACAGGATCTGAGAAATGGCTTCAGTAGGGCTAACGGAACATTCACCCCTCGGTCAGGCTCAAGAACCTGCATGACCCGGTATTGCAATGTTGTATCCGCAAAATGAACGGCTGCCTCATACCGTCGAAGCTTACCGAGTTTCGCTAATTTTAATAAGACACTGCCTAAATACAGCTCGGTGCCCATCTGCCGGATGGCGAATCGGTCAGCAAACAGTTCTTGCCACGTCTGATAGTAGCGAAGAATTGGTTTAACAATCGGCAAATATCCAAAGGCGTCTGCCAGCAAGGTCGAAAAGAATGTTTTTAATCCATCATAATTACGGCAGTGGTATCGTTCATGCAGTAAAATCGCCTTTACTTCCTTGTCATTAAACATCTCTAAAACCGTTGTGGATACGACAATTTTCGGTCGCAGCAGTCCAATCGTCAGAGCCACAAAGGCATTGTCCTGTACAACAATGATTTCCGTTCCCCAGCCGCGGTACTTGTAATTGAGGCGCTTGGTTAATTTATCGTGCCTGTTGGCACGGAAGTGCTTTAACCATTTTTGCGATAAAACCAATTGCCTCGTACTTCGCCAAATGATCTGAACAAGTGTATACGCAATGATCATGTCGATTAAGACGTAATTCAGAACGGGACCTTGAAATACTCCGCTTCGGACCTGGTAGGTAATGAACATTCCCATATGTACGATGACAACAGCTACGAATACGATCATCAGCGCGTAGGTACATCTTAGCCGTGTGGTGGGATTCATTGTTTTTTACCGTGTTTGATATCGTTTAATTTACGCTCCAGCCTTGCGATCACCTCAGGATCGACATCATCCAGCGCATCGATCATGTGGTTCACGACCAAGCTCCCGTACTCTTGAATGAGTCCCTGCGACACTTCCTTTGTCTGTTCAGTGAGAAATTGCTCCCTCGACTGCAGCGGGCTGAACTTGGCTGCCCGTGTCCGGCCGGTTCCCGTCATGACCTTTGTCAGCAGGCCTTTATCCAGAAGACGATTCATGACGGTCATTACCGTATTGATCGAGATTGGACTCTCCTGATTCAGGATTGATTGCACTTCCTTGATACTGAGTGCTTCTGAGGACCAGAGAATATCCATAATTCGAGACTCCAGTGGTCCAAAAAATCGATTCAGGCCTTCACCTTCGATATTCATTTTCTTAATCTTCATTCCTATCTCACCTCATACTACATATCGTAGTATGGTTGTTGGACAATGTCAACTTCTTCCTGCCGACACTCGCATAGCTATTCCCCTTTGCTAGTCTGTGTTGTATTTTCTTGGTTGGGCATTGTTCTTGGTACTTGCAAAGTGTCGGGGACGAAAGGTTATTTGCCTTACAATCGAGAATAAGAGAACCACAGGAGATCTAATTCTATGACGACTCAACACTTTTGGGAATTGATAGCAAGATCAAAAAAGAAAGGTGCAGAACAGGTAGAATGGTTAACTTAAGAATTAGCCAAGAATTTTGTTCCGATCGGCCATTGGTCTGCAAAAGGAGTAATCGAAAATAGGAAGTGAGGAAGTGTTATGAAGTTATTGAGATCCAAGATTGACTTTGAAATTTCAGAGAAAGGGATAAGTATAATAGAAAATGTAGCAATTGGTGGAATTCATCAATATCTTTTAATACAATCAGAGAATATAAATAATCCTGTTTTACTTATTCTACATGGTGGCCCCGGTTTACCTATCCCTGGAACTTCGAGCCGCTCAAGAGACTACGTTATAGCAACGAATACGAAAGAATTGGTCAAGCATTATACCGTTGTATTTTGGGATCAAAGAGGTTCCGGAAAAACATTTAACAAGCAGGAGATAAGAGATTCATTAAATATAGATCAATTCGTATCAGATGCTAATGAAGTAGTGCAATTCTTAAAGATTAAATTCAATAAACAGAAAATATATGTCGCAGGATATTCTTGGGGAACTATTATTGGATTGCGTTTAGTTGATGAGAATCCAAGCGATTATTATGCTTATATTGGGATATCACAAATAATAAATTGGGTTCAGAATGATGTGTTGTGTTTAGAATGGACGCTAGATAAAGCAAAAAAACATGGAAATAACAAAGCGATTAAAGAACTGCAACAATGTGGTAATCCCCCCTACATAAAGAGTGTTAAACAATGGAGTACATTAAGAAAATGGATGGGCAGGTATAATTCGATGGTTTACTCTTATCAAGATGTAAAACATCCGGGGATGAAAATGGCGATGAGTATCATCTTGAGATCTCCAGATTACTCAATAATAGATATTTTTAATACAATTAGAGGATTTCAAAGGAGTTATACACAAACATTGATTGAGGATTTTGCAAAAATTGATTATAAAGGAACGATAAGGAAGTTGGAAGTACCTGTTTTTTTTATACATGGAAAAAAAGATGTTCATATATTTGGAGACTTAGTGGAGGATTATTTTAATGAACTGGAAGCGCCTGCAGGCAAACAAATCTTTTGGTTAGATAAATCATCTCATATGTTTCATCCAGAGGATACTAAAGAAATTGAAAACATACTAATATCTATAGCAAGTCAAAATCATATATCATAAGGTTACCAGTCAGCTAAGAGTTCGTTGAGATCAACTTCGGGTAACATGGGGTTATCAATGTGGTTGTAGCCAACATCGTTTCTTTCTCGAACCAATATGAATGGAGTGATAGTATGATGAAGCCACAGAAATCGAAAGTTGTATATTACCTTGTATGGTTAATTATAGGTGGTCTCTTAATCTATTTTGGAAACTCGATAAGTAGTTACTATTCTGAGGAAGCAAAGAAGACATTTCAAATAGAAAGTACGGTATGGATATTGGCAATCGTTCCGTTAATTTATGGTTTGCATCTAGCTTTTCTAGAAGGGTTACCAAAATCATTTAAACTTAATTGGCCCTTATTACTACTTGTGTTTCTCCCTTGCTTCTTGCTGCTTATTTATCCCATATTGGTAATGTATATTAATAGCTTGGCGAATGTAACTATTTATAAACTCGCAACCCTGCCTCAAGCAAGTGCAGTATTTGGAATTGTTAGTGGGCTAACACTTATACGATCGATAACAACCAACAGGAAGTAGGTCAAAAAATTTGTATATGGTTCGAAGAGAGCCTGATATTTGATTATATAAGGAAAGGAGCATAACCAATTGCTAGAGTCCTTAAGACAGGCGGTTTTCATTGACAGGGACGGAACGCTCGGAGGAACCGATCGGGKTGTTTTGCCCGGTGAATTTGAGCTTTTTCCGCAAGTACAGAATTCGATTGATTCACTCAGAGCTGCAGGCATGCTGATTTGTTCATTTACGAATCAACCTGGAATAACTCGGGGCGAAGCAACAAAGGACGAATTCGAATCGGAATTATTAGGCTTTGGTTTTGACAAAATCTATCTTTGTGCTCATGAGCATGGAGCGGGTTGTCCGTGTAGAAAGCCGTCCCCTGGATTGCTGTTGAAAGCCGCAGAAGAAAATAATCTGGATTTAAGGAAGTGCTTTGTCATAGGAGATAGATGGAGGGATATGGTTGCTGCCAAAGAAGCCGGTTGCAAGAAAGTGTTAGTGAAGACGGGAGCTGGTGCCAAGGAACTGGAAAAATTCAATAACAACGAGTACTTCGGCAAATGGAAAGAAGCGTATCCCGATTTTATCGCGACAGACTTTAATGAAGCCGTGACATGGATATTAGAGGGTGGTTAAAAAAGGATGGTTCTCCATGGATTTGAGTCAAAGAAAACAGTGGAATGAAAATCACAAAAAGCTAACCCAGATCATTCTGGATCCGGCTAAGCATCAGAGTGCAGTTGAGTTATTCTTGCAGCAGCATCGCTTGTTACATTCATCAAGAATGAGCCATTCACCCATTGCGACCCTTGAGGATGAACTAGTTAAAGATCTACATGAGAAAACATTCCGTCAATATCCAGTTACGGCTCCTGATACAAAGAACTCCATAATATGGCATATGTGGCATATCACGCGTATTGAAGACATGACGATGAGCGTACTCGTAAATAACGATGTCCACCAGCGACAAGGCATATTTTTCTGCACTTGAATAAATCGATACGACTGAAACAAAAAATTCAAAAGTCCAAATAGTGAGGCTGGGATGCTATTTATTTTTACAAGAGAGGTTGTGCTAGGATGTTATACGATTTGCAAGGCGAAGAGAATATGTCAACGATCGTGGGAATGTTATATGGCGCTGTCAAAGAGAACAGCCAAAGGCTAAAATCCATATCAGAGGGCATGTCGCAAGAGGAAATAAACTACAAAGGCCCTGGTAACAAATTCAATAGTGCCGCACAACTAATAAAACATATCATGTACGTCGACCTGAATTGGGTTTATAGGATTAAAGGGGAGGCGCTTCCCCAGTCATTAAAAGACGAATACGGCCCGATGATCGATGAACATTACAGGCTGCCGATGGTAGAAGGGATGCCTCTGGATACGCTTATATCTAAATATGAAGTCGTATTAAAAATGTTGAAAGAAACAAGCACGCAATTAACGGATGCTGATCTGGATCACATTGTCACATTTGGTCACGAAAATGAAAAGCAAGCCACCATACGATGGGGATTATGGCATATGGCCGATCATAACCGTTATCACCAAGCCCATATTAATCAGCTTAGAAAGTGGTACGCTGAGCAAAGGAGAGACATGGATCATGAATAAAAGAATACGATCCATCCTCGTATTTTCCTTGAGTTTGCTATCGCTGCTTATTTCGTTAAAGTTATTTTGGAATATGGGTATTTTTGTGGATGAATACGGCTTGAGCCCAGACATTGTGAATGGCGGAGACTTCTGGCTCTTGATGGATTGGTTAAGATTAGGGTTACTGTTCTTCGTATGCGTTATATCTGGCATAAGCATCTTTAAAAGCTATGATGAATAAACTTAACTACATTCCTTCCTAATCGGGATAAGGATTGATCACGGAATAAGAACAAATGTTCTAGAAAATGATTGACATATAAATAGATCGAATTTATACTATAATCAAATCGGAAGAAGTGCGGGAGAAGCACCTCGCAGGACAGGCTCTAAGGCCTTTCTTGTGGGGTGCTTTTTGCATTCTTTGAGGATAATTTGGATAAGGGAGATGATTGTATTGCTGAAACAAAGAAGAACGAAACGGTATATACATGCTTTAGCCGTTCTAGTCATTTGTTTCCTGCTTGTGGCTAGTCCCGCATACGCAGAGGCTTCAAATACGGGATGGGATGCTGCGTTAACTAGTATCGATCAATTGCATGACAGCCTTACCTCACTGGAGTTGGCCAATAAACAGGACAAGCAGTCAATACAGGCGCTCCGTAAGCAAAACAATGAAAAGCTTAAGGAAATTAATGCGAAAATAAAGCTTATTGATAAGGTGAAGCTCGATAAGTTAAAGGCAGAAGCAGACCAGTCTCAGAATAAATACGCTCCCTTGCTTGCGGAATATACTGATCTCGGCAAGAAATTGACAGAGGCGAGGAAGCGAAAAGATCGAAAATCTGTTCTTCTGTATGATCTTAAGCGAAATCGCATAAAGGATGCTGCGAATGCGGCGCGACAGGAGATCAAATTGAAAAAGGATGCTTTAACCGCTGCGAAGAAGCAGGCTGCCGCAAAAGCTAAAATCGTTAAAGATGCGTTATTACCGGTGCAAATGTTAAAGAAACAAATCACAGCCGAGAACAAAAAAATAACGGACTTCAATAGAAATATTAATGAAGTAAATAAACGTTATAAAGCAGCTGTCAAGCAGGGAGACGCTGTAGACGCTGCTGCATATCTGAAACTGATCGTTGATAGTACGAACCAAGTTCATGCTTTACAGATGAAAACATTGGAATGGGAGAGGAATATTCGTAGTCTACTTCAAGCTGCAGAGAACAAGCTACCCAGACAATGACATGCCATCTAGTATTAATATTGATGCTAAGGCCATCCTAATCCACTATTGTCGTCGACCCTAAGGAGTTCTCAGCTATTAGGGGTTGACGACAAAATGATACTGCTGGCCGTTTGGACTGAACTATTTTACAACTATTGTTCCGGAACGGCTGACAAGCTCCAATGTATGGGCTGCATCCCCCATCGTGCCTTCCACTGATTGTTCCGTGCTCTGTTTTTCTTTGAAGCCATCTAGACCAATGTTTATATCCGATGAATCGCTGGTTGCGGTAAGGTTTAACGAAGCAGGGGGCGTTTTATAAGATAAGGCGATATCACCGGACCCGGTTTCTACGCGCAGCCTCTTTCCTTCTTCGATCTCTTTGACGGATACTTCCCCAGCTGTTGAAGCGATGTTCATCTCGGGGCTGGTCACGCCTGTAATATAGCTGTCACCGCTGCCAGAAGTTACGGTTAATTCGTTAAGCGAGCTGTTTTTCAATTTGAGCTCTCCGTCTTTGGATGTAAATTCCCCCTTGTCAGCTGAAAGTCCTTCGATGGTTTCAGAGCCCGAATGGTTGGTGAAAGCGATGTTTAGAGCCGATACATCCTTCATCTTGATGTCACCCGCATCATTATTCAATGTAATCGTATCGACTTCTTGGCCGGGAATTGAGATATAGATTGTCCCTTTTTTGCCAAAAGTGAATCCAGCGATAGCACCACCCTGGTCATTCTGGGTAACAACAATTTTATTCCCTTCCTGGTCAATCGTTACAGGGTCGCTCTTGTTGTCCTGACGCTTGCCATCGCAAGCGATGGTGATGTTCGAGGAATCCGAACGCTTGAATTCAATGTCCCAGGATTCATTGTTGATTTCAATTTCTTCAATGAGTTTTGCCTCAAAGGATGCTTCATGGTGATAACCTGATTTCCCTACACCTTGGCAGCCTATAGCTAACCCGCCAACGATAAGCAAAACAAGCGAAGTGGTTATAATTTTTCTCATGCTCAAGTCCTCCATTTATGTACGGTAAAGTTTTAGGCCACGTCGCTTCGATCCACTTTATAAAAAGAAAGATAGCCAAGGATCAGGCCAAGTAGACAGAGTGCAATCGGGATGGCGATAAATTGAAACAGACTGGTCGAGCTTCCCCCGTCAGACACCGTGGCGTTAATCACGAAGCCGATAATGACAGCCGAGGTTATCGTGGAAGCCGTTGATTTTTTTCTCATACCAATAGTTAAAGGAATCAGGCTGATTCCGGCGATCATGAATGCGTTGATCAACGTTGATGGAATAGCACCCACCATTTCATCGATACGAATCGGTGCGTCAAATAACCCTATTATCGGGTTCAAGAAGTACGTTAATAGATTGATCATAAACGTAGTGATGATGATGCTGAACAAACAAAATCCAAACACAATCGATAGCTTGGCTTGCATGATTTTTTTTCGCTGCAGCGGGTAGGTAAATAACACTTGGATCATGCTGCTCTTGTATTCTTCAATAACCAAACGTGACATAATCACACTTGAGAAAATGATATACGTAATTCTAATCAAAATATCCGATAAAGACATGAATTCCGCATAATTCATGGGTTCGTTCTCACTCTGAGAGCCCAGAGCCATCAATGCAACGGCGGCGAAAATAACCACAATACAAACGGCTAATCCTCTAAAATAACGGGTCATGTTACTTTTTTGCCATTCAAGCTGTATGAGTTTAAGCATATCGTTTGCCTCCATGAATGAGATGGATGAAGTACTCTTCTAACGATCCGGCATATTGTCTTCGGATGTCCTCCATCTTGACTTCCTTTAATAGTTTTCCCTGATGAATAATGCCAATCGTATCGGCAACCGATTCGATTTCGGATACGATATGACTCGAAATTAAAATGGTCGTTCCGTAGTTCTCCTTTAAATGCAAGAGAAGCTCCCGCATTTCCTTAATCCCGATCGGGTCAAGTCCGTTGATAGGTTCATCCAGGATGAGGATGTCGGGTCTCGTAACAATCGCGCGCGCAATCCCTAACCGCTGCTTCATGCCTAGAGAGAATTCATGGATTTTTTTCTTCCCTACACCCTGAAGACCTACGATCTCCAGCGCTTCCTTGATCGCAGACATATCGCGATAGTCCATGTATCTACAATGAAGCGCCAAATTAGCCTCTGCTGTCAGCCTGTCGTAAAACACAGGATATTCAATGATGCTGCCAATTCTTTTTAAGTATTCAACCGATGTTGGCAGAACCAGTTGATCGAATACTTGGATATCACCGGAAGACGGTTTGACCAGATTTAATATCATTTTCATAATGGTTGTTTTACCGGCCCCATTCGGACCTAAAAACCCGTAAATTTCTCCCCTGCTGATACTCATATTGACGTTGGTAATGGTTTCTGTGCCCTTGAATGCCTTGCTTACTTCATTGATTTGAATGGCGGCGTTCACTTGTGATTTCCTCCCTTAATGATGTGCTACACTAAGCTTAGGGAATGAAAGTAAAAATAAAGTAAACGCTATGGAAAAAACACGTAACATTTTACATAGAGTAATCTCGTAACCTTATAAATAGAGTAAGATAGAAAATGAATTCGCAGGATAAGTTTAAAGTGAGGAGAAAATCGCAATGGAATCTGCAACCATACTAGCTGTTGATGATGAAATCGGTATTTTGAAGTTATTGGAGATCACGCTTCGGAAAGAGAACTTCACGAATATCGATACCGTATCATCGGGCAAAGGCGCGCTGCAGCGCATCAAAGAAAAGGCATATGATATGATATTGCTCGATATTATGCTCCCGGATCTAAGCGGTTTTGAGCTCTGTACGGAGATCCGTAGACATACGAATGCACCGATTATTTTTATTAGCGCGCGTTCCACCGACTTCGACAAATTAACAGGTTTAGGGATCGGCGGAGACGATTATATTACCAAGCCGTTTAATCCGATGGAGGTCATTGCCCGAATCAAGGCGATCCTTCGCCGGCAAAGGCTTACGGAGAATGCACATCAACAAAACACGGCGTACGATTACGGGTACTTCTCTTTTCATCCTGAATCGGCAACGTTAACCGTGCAGAGTCAATCTGTAGAATGCACGGCGAAGGAGCTGGAGCTGCTGCATTTCTTTTGTAAACATCCGAATCATATCTTTACGACGGCGCAGCTTTATGAATTGGTATGGGGAAACGATGTGTACGGGGAAGAAAAAACGGTCACGATCCATATCTCCAAGCTCCGTAAAAAGCTCGGCGATGACACCCGAAAACCAAAAATCATCGTGAATTTAAGGGGAATCGGTTATAAATTCATCCCTCCGAATGAGGCGCTGCTATGCGAATAAAAACTCGGTTCACGATTCACTTGGCATTAGGACTCATCCTGTGGCTTCTTGGGACGGGTATCCTCCTCGTGATTATGCTTGAAGGCCTTCTTCCTTTGCTTGCTATCGATATCAGCATGGATAATGAAGGTCTTATTGTAGGAGGGTTCTTCGGGGTCAGTACGCTGCTGTGTATTGCCTTGTTCGGATGGTATTTTGGCGGCCCGCTCGGCTTCATCATGGCCTGGATTCATCAGCTATCGCAGGACAATTACAAGCAACCGGCCAATTTATCCAAAATATATACCCGAAAAGGAAAGCTTCGCATGCGGTTCCGCCTGTATCAGGAGGTGCTTCAGCATCTTCAATCCTTAGGCAGTATTTTGAAAGCGAACGAAATCGAGCGAACCCAAATCGAAGAAGCCAAGCAGGACTGGATCGCGGGGATATCTCATGATTTGAAAACACCTTTAACCTATATTAAAGGCTACTCGGCCCTCTTATTGAATGACCAGTACGAGTGGTCGAAAGAAGAGGCAATTTCTTTCATCCGGGAAATGGACGACAAAGGAAAGCATATGGAGGAATTGATTCAAGATTTAAGCCTCGTCACACAGCTCAATCGCGCCGACGGCGCTTTGCCGTTACAGAAGACGAATCAAGACATCGTCGAATTTACAAAGCGGGTGGTTGCCGATATTAGCAACAATCCCCAAGCAAGCCACTATCATTTGCATTTTCAAGCGGCCCCGCCTGTTATTCGCGTTGATTTTGATTCGAAATTCATGCAGCGCATCCTGCAAAATGTGATGATGAACTCCATTATCCACAATCCTGAACATACGGATATTTATGTACAGATTACGGACGAAGGAGAGCATGCTGCGATCCGCATCATGGACAATGGCATAGGCATGCCGGCTGATACGTTGGAACATCTATTTCAGCAATATTACCGGGGCACCACCACGGAATCTTCCTCAGATGGCACGGGACTCGGAATGGCGATTGTCTACAGGCTGGTTCAGGCCCATGACGGTGCAATCAATGTAGAAAGTGAGCCTTCGCAAGGCACTACGTTCACGATTCGATTGCAAAAACAAGGAGGGAGACCTATTTGAAGAAACTGCCGACCATTCCATTGGAAAGATTGATATTACGGCCTTTCCGTATAGAAGATGCCAAAGTCGTTCAACAATTAGCAGGGGATCCCTATATTGCGGAAACAACATTGTATATCCCGCATCCGTATGAGGATGGGATGGCAGAACAATGGATCGAAACACATGCTCATAACTTTCATGAAGACCGATCACTGGAACTGGCCATTGTACATAAAGAAGAACAATATGTAATAGGCGCAATATGTATTGGATGTACTCGGAAGTTTGATCATGGTGAACTTGCATATTGGATTGGGAGACCGTATAAGAACAATGGATATTGTACGGAAGCGGCAGAAGGTATCGTTAGGTACGCGTTTGACGAACTGAAATTAAACCGTATATTTGCCCGTTATCTAGGGAAGAACCCTGCTTCAGGTAAAGTCATGGAGAAGCTGGGAATGAAATATGAAGGGCGATTAAGGCAGCATGTTAGAAAAGGGGGCAACTACGAAGATCTCGTGTATTATGGACTTTTAAAAGAAGAATATGTTTCAGAGAATAGGTGAGGGGGCCCCCCCACCTAGATTCACTTAAAAACATCTTGACAATAACAGGAAATCTGTTATTCTATTACCGACAGGCAGTCGGTCTGTGGTGAGGGGGTGTAACCATGAGAGTTGTAAAAAAAGCGGAGGAACGCAGGAACGAGATCCTTGATGCAGCGGATGAGCTGTTTGCTCAGAAGGGCTTTGACGGCACAAGTACAAACGATATTCTTGGAAAGGTTGGCATTGCGCGGGGAACCTTGTATCATCACTTCAAGTCGAAGGAGGATATTATGGATGCGTTGATTGATCGGTATAGTGACGGTCTTCTAGATGCAGCGCAGGTCATTGCCGCAGACAAGACGATACCCGTAGTCGAGCGCGTGATCCGCGTTGTTATGGCTCTGAACTTAAGCGGCGGAAGCAGCAAGGAGATTATGGAGCATATTCACAAGCCGCAGAACGCGCTTATGCACCAAAAAATACACAAGGTTATCATCAACGGCGTTCCGCCGATCCTGACGGGAATCATCCGCGAAGGCATTGAGCAGGGGATGTTCAGCACGCCGTTTCCGTATGAATGCATGGAAATGGTTGTGATCTATGCGAATACCGTTTTTGATGACGATATGATTACCTTGACGAATGAGGAGCGCGGCTCACGAATACTGGCCTTTGTTTGCAACGTAGAAAGGCTGCTCGGTGCAGCAAGCGGGAGTCTTATGGACGTCATGCAGATGTTTGGTGGAGGAGACGAAAGCAGCCATGAATAAACTGACAGTGCGGGGGAATATCATCGGCGGGCTTCGGCAGAGGGATGGGATTTCTCATGATTATCGCCGGGATGCTGTTATGTGGGACTTCGGTCATTCTGTATAAGTTAAGGCGGTTAAAATGCGTGAAAGCAGAGGTGTCTTATGTACTCCAGAATCATCCGCAATGATCTTTTAAAAAACAAGGCCATTACGCTAACGACCATGATATTTGTCGCTGCGGCGGCTATGCTTGTTTCGCTTGCGGCGGTCCTCGTCGTCAATCTCACGGGTGCGCTGAACACATTGATGATACAAGCCAAAACCCCGCATTTTATGCAGATGCATTCCGGTGAAATAGATTCTGCGCGGCTTTCAGCTTTTGCGGAGCAGCATCACAATGTGGATGACGTTCAAGTGATGGAATTTCTCAATATGGATGGTGCGCGGATACGATTAGGCGAGCATTCGCTTGCGAATAGTGTCCAGGATAACGGATTTAGCATGCAGAGCCAAAAATTCGATTATCTGCTTGATCTCGACGGTAACATCATTAAACCCGCCATCGGCGAGTTGTATGTTCCGGTAAGCTATATGAGGGATGGCACAACCAAGGTCGGTGATCTGGCGGTTATTAGCGGGAAGGAGTTTATCGTTGCAGGATTCCTCCGGGATTCACAGATGAACTCTACGCTCTCCTCCTCCAAGAGATTTCTTGTACATAAACATGATTATGCGGAAATTAAGAGCCTCGGCAGCACGGAGTATCTGATTGAGTTTAGATTAAAGGATCTATCCGAGCTCGGTTCATTTGAAACGGCTTATGCCTCCGCAGGCCTTGAAGCAAACGGACCAACCGTTACATACAAGCTTTTCAAAATGATGAACGCACTTTCCGATGGATTGATGATCGCGGTTATACTTCTTGTGAGCGCGCTTGTCGTGGCCATCGCATTGATGTGCATACGATTTACGCTCCTGGCGAAAATCGAAGACGACTACCGCGAGATTGGCGCGATGAAGGCAATTGGGCTGCGTGTTTCCGACATAAAAAAGATGTATCTTGCGAAATACGCAGCGATTGCGGCGGCGGGTTGTATGCTCGGGTTTGCACTGTCGTTTATGTTCAAAGGCATGCTTCTTGAAAATATACGGCTGTATATGGGAGAAAGTGAAAATTCCGCTTATGCTTTGTTGTTGGGAATTACCGGCATACTGCTTGTATTCCTTGTCATCATCGCCTATGTAAACACAGTGTTGAAACGTTTTCGGAACATATCCGCTGCAGAAGCTATACGCTTTGGTACTTCGCAGGACAAAAGCTCAGGCGCCAACCGTTATAATCTAAGTGGAAACAGGCTGTTGAATACGAATGTTTTCCTTGGTATCAAAGACGTTCTCGCAAGGAAAAAGCTTTATGCTACAAGCCTAACGGTACTGGTGATTTCAGCATTTATCATGATGGTTCCACAGAATTTGTACAACACCATCTCCTCCGCCCCCGCCATATCCAAGGTTGCCGTCCTTACAACAAAAGCATTTAACATCAAAACAGAAAACGGTTCTGAGGAAAACATAAAAATCGAACTCGGCGACCATTCCATATTCCCGATTGCTTATTCCATTGGCAGAGCACCCGCTGCAGAGGATGAAATTGCACTGTCGGCTATAAATGCCGATGAGCTGAGCAAGAAGGTCGGCGATGTCATTACACTGGTAATAGAGGGACAGGAGAAGGAACTGACGGTGAGCGGGATATATTCCGACATTACCAACGGCGGCAAAACCGCAAAGGCGGTATTCACCGACAATTCGGCGGATATGATGTGGAGCATCATCTGTGCAGAACTTTCGGATATATCTCTCATCGGCGCTAAGATTTCAGACTACGCCGACAGGTTTGATTTTGCCAAGATTTCAGATATTGATGAATTTATTACGCAGACATTCGGCTCAACGATAAATGCTGTCAAGAAGGCCTCTGACGCTGCAATTGCTGTTGCGCTGATGATATCGGTACTGATTACCCTGATGTTTATAAAAATGCTTGTTGCGAAGGACAGATATTCCATTGCCGTTATGAAAGCCCTCGGTTTTACTAACTCGGACATAAAGGTGCAATATGCTTCGCGTTCGGTATTTGTTCTGATGGTCGGCATTGTTCTTGGAACTCTTCTGGCGAACACGCTCGGAGAAAGGCTTGCGGGTGCGGTTATCTCTTCGTTTGGAGCGTCAGTGTTTCATTTTGTGGTCAATCCGCTTTCGGCGTATCTGTACAGCCCGCTTATGATGATAACCGCGGTACTTATCGCAACCATGATCGGCACTTCGGGCGCAGGACGTATCAAAATATCCGAAAATATAAAGGAGTAGGCAGATGAAAAAGATGATTATCGGTGAGGATATCGTCAAATCTTTCGGCGAGGGCGGCGAACAGCGCAATGTTCTGGACGGGGTATCCGCCTGTATACACGAGGGCGAGTTCGTAGCTGTTATGGGACCATCAGGCTCGGGCAAATCCACGCTAATGTTTGCACTGAGCGGGACGGATGGCGTGAATGGCGGAAAAGTCGTTTTTGAGGGCAAGGATTTATCGACGCTTGGGGAGAATGAGCTTGCAGATCTACGCAGAACCCAAATGGTTTTTGTGTTCCAACAGCCGACGATGCTGAAAAATTTGAATATCCTCGACAATATCATTCTTCCTTCCATGCGGGATAACCGTAAAAACGCCGCGAGCATTTCGGTGAAGGCGAGGGAGCTTATGAAAAGGGTAGGCATCGCAGAGCTTGAAAAACGGAACATCACCCAGGTTTCGGGTGGTCAGCTTCAGCGTGCGGGAATATGCCGGGCACTGATGAACAACCCGCGAATTATCTTCGGCGACGAGCCAACGGGAGCGCTCAACTCCATTTCCGCTCAGGAAATCATGGACATATTCTCGGAGATTAATGCAGACGGTACGGCGGTCATGCTTGTCACTCACGATGCACAAGTTGCGGCGCGGACGGAGCGCATTATGTTTATGCGCGATGGGAAAGTGGTCGGCGAACTCAAGCTTCCAAAGCTTGTGGGAACGGATTTGGATGGCAGGGTCAAGAAAGTTATGCTGAAAATGCAGGAAATCGGAATATAAATCGATATCATTTTAAGCCGCAGGACTATCGCCCTTGGTTAGCGAATGTATAATTATGGAATCACTTGATTCGCACCATAATTTACGCTTGAGCAGTCATTTGAGCGTAACATCAATCATGAAACGGATGGTATTATACGATGCATGATCAGTCCAAACATTTCGTTGCGGTTTCAGCACTTGTTAAGAATGAGGATGGACATGTTTTAATGGTTCGTACTCATGTTCGTTCGGATACGTGGGAAATGCCCGGAGGTTTCGTTGATGCTGGCGAGCCGTTAGATGCGGCGGTATGCCGAGAGTTTCTGGAGGAAACAGGAGTCGTTATACGTCCTTTAGGCATATCCGGCGTTTATTACAACGAGAGGCTTCATGTTATGTCTGTCGTTTTTCATGCGGAATATGTTAGCGGAGAAATAACCATTCAACCGGAAGAAATTCTGGAGGCCAAATTTATAGATCTGCACGATATGAATATGGATGAATACATAAAACGACCCCATGTCAAATCACGAACGTTTGATGCAATGAATGCAGACCGCTTAGTCCCGTATGAGACGTGGGATTTGAACCCGCCTCGTTATAAGTTGTTGTCAAGAATGGACGGGGAACGCCTGGAGACCAAGCACGCATTTTTACTGACAGGGGAGCCTCGGATCGGTAAAACGACGATGATCAAACAACTTATCAATGCCATCGGTCCGGATATTTGCGGTGGATTCTATACGGAGGAAATCACGAATTCGAGTGGTCGAATCGGTTTCAAGTGCGTATCCGTGTGTGGGGTAAGCATCGAGATTGCACATGTAGAAAACCCTAGCAGCACTCGTATTGGAAGATACGGAATGGATGTAGAAGCATTCGAGGATTTTGCCGTGAAAATATTAGAGGATGCCTTGTCCTCCAAGAAAATCATCGTTATCGACGAAATTGGTTTTATGCAGATGTTATCTTCGTCTTTTCAAAAAATAGTACAAGCGATTATTTCAGGTTCCCGAATTGTTCTGGGGACCATTCCTCTGGAGAGCCATCCTGAAATAGACATCATCAAATATCGGAAGGAAGTCAGGATTCTAAGTATGAACGCATCCAATCGTGACACGATATCCGAAACTTTGTTAAAGGATATGATGAAAGCTGTGGAGGGTGAATGATATGCAGATCGAAGATGTCTTTTCGGATCTCCCTACGTTAGAAACAGACAGAACGATATTAAGAAAACTGAGGAGCGAAGACGAACAGGATATATTTCATTACGGCTCTGATGAGGAGGTATCGAGATATACGGCATGGCCGACGCATCAAACGATGGAAGATACCCGTCTCTATTTAATGAGGGTCCTGCATAAATACAGCCAGCATGCTGTGGCCCCCTGGGGAATCGTGGACAAAGAAACCGGAAAGGTCATTGGAACCTCAGGATTTATGGCTTGGGATGTCCGACATGCTAAAGCGGAATTGGGGTATGCTCTGTCCAAGGATTATTGGAATCGTGGTTACATGACCGAAGTGATCAGGACCATCATCTCTTTTGGATTTGAAAGAATGAAGCTGGTTAGAATCGAGGCAAGTTGTCTGCCGTCAAACCTAGGATCAGCCAGAGTGATGGAAAAGGCCGGCATGTCCTATGAAGGTTTATTAAGACAGACGATATTCGTAAAAGGGAAGCACGAAGATCTGAAACTATACTCTATTGTTGTGGATGACTACCGGAATCAGAGCAACTCCCGTTAACGGGCTGGTTGAATAACCGCCATCGTAAGAACCCCCTTCGTTTATGAGCGAAGGGGGTTACTTGGAATGATCGGTAGGCAGAACGGTCACTTAGCTGATCGCCCGGCATACAAGTTCCGGTACACGGCCGGGGTGAGGTGCTCGAACTTTTTGAACGTTTTAATGAAATAGCCCGTATCGCAGAACCCTAAATCATCGCTCACTTGATGGATCGGCGAATCGGTGGATTCCAGCAGCTGCTTGGCCCATTCAATCTTAAGCCTGGCGATGAAGACGGAGAAATTCTCTCCTGTTTCCTTCGTAAATATGCGGCTGAAATAGCTGGGACTGATATGGCAAAGCCTGGCCATCTCCTTCAGGCTGAAGTTCTCATGCTTATGCGCAAAAATATAGTCAAATGCGGGCTGAAGTACGGCATTCGACGAGACGAACCGTCCCGCGCCATTCTTCAATTTGGTATCGATCAGCGCTCCTGACAGCTCCTGCTGAATGGATTGGATGCTGCGGACCGCACGATCCGACTCCTTAAAAGCTTCCACGGAAGCTGGCGCATCCATGTGGGACGAGAGCACTTTTTTGTACAAATCAATCGTGGTATGCTTCTGAATCGCTTCCTCCACGATATAGGTGCTTAATTGCAGCAGCAGATCCACGCACTTCGTCACCTCGTCATAGGATAAGACGGGCAGTGCATCGTAATCCCCTTCGAGTTCCTTAAACTGCCGGTTTGACTCCACATTGGGCGGCCGAGATACGATCTGCTCCAGCATCGGAGCATCAGGTTCTCGGAGCTTGAGCTGTCCGGCCATAATCGCACCAAGATATTGGTTATCGATAATGATCGGGATGGCGATATCGATAATGTTGAAATGGCATAAATAGATATATGGCTTGTTTTGGCGAACTGCTTCAATGCCGGCTCGCGCGTCGCATTTTTGACAATATGAAGAGAGATGGGAATCCTGGCGAACGCCTTGGCAGAAAGGCTGACAGTGGCTGTGCTTGGTGACGGGAACGCCCTTGTAATCAACCGTAAGGATCGCCATTTTGGTCACAAGCGATAAAGAATCCTGCAGCTTCTCCCATTTCTCCAAATCAATGATTTCTTCTAAATCATATCGGGATTTGGACATGACAACATTCTCCTATGAAAAGTTATAGAAACTCTATTGAATATTATAGCGAATGGTTCCACTGAAGAACAAGATAATACAATTTTCCATGGGGATGACAAAAAAATACGATAAGAAAACGCTTTATTCCGACCTCATTGTTTCATGCTTCCCGAATAAGTACAACCTATAATAATTAATATAGTTTAAGTAGGAGGAATGATCATGAGAAGAACGTTTATCAGTCCGACAAAATATGTGCAGGGTGAGAACGAACTGTTGAATTTGGGTTATTTTGTAAAGACATTCGGAGATTCCGCCCTGCTGATTGCCCATCCCGATGATGTTGCACGGGTGAAAGACAAATTGGAGTCAACAAAACAGAAATTTAATATAACGCTAGTTGAAAGCGGCTTCCGTGGAGAATGTTCCTGATCATTGTTCCGACGATTGCGGCAACCGATGCGCCGACAAGCCATTCAGCGGTCCTCTATACCCCGGAAGGCGAATTCGATGATTATGCTTATTTCAAACAAAGTCCTAGCGTTGTCATGATTGATACGACAGTTATTGCCAAAGCGCCGACTAGATTCCTTGTCGCTGGCATGGGGGATGCGCTCTCTACCTATTTCGAAGCAAGAGCAACGGCGCAATCGTATTCCAATGTCAATGCCGGTTTGCCATGCGGCGTTCGCGAAGGCGTATGCGGTGAAGCCAAAGGGACGATTACCGCGCTGGGACTTGCCAAGCTGTGCTATGAAACGCTGCTTGAGAACGGGTACAGAGCGAAACTGGCCTGCGATCAAAACATCGTGACGCCTGCGCTTGAGAATATCATCGAGACGAATATTCTGTTATCGGGACTAGGCTTCGAGAGCGGCGGTTTGGCAGCGATTCACGCGATTCATAATGGCTTGACGGCTCTGGAAGGAACGCATCATTATTATCACGGCGAGAAGGTAGCCTTCAGTACGATTGCTCAATTGGTGCTTGAGAATGCCGACCGGAACGAAATGAAGGAAGTGCTGGACTTCTGTCTGTCGATCGGTCTTCCTGTATGCCTGGAAGATATCGGCGTCGAGCATGTGACCTACGAGGAACTGCTTGAAGTGGCCAAGAAGGCATGTATTGCCGAGGAATCCATCCACTCGATGCCATTCCCGATTTCGGAGGAAGCGGTAGCTTCCGCGATTATGGCCGCTGACCAGTTGGGCCGTCAATACAAATGGAGCAAGGAGATATAAGATGAAGAAAATCATGAACAAACCGGAAACCTTGGTTCGGGAAATGTGCAATGGGCTTGTGCTCGCGCATCCTGAGCTGGCGTTCAACCCTAAATTCAAGGTGATTTCCAAAAAGGAGATCGACCAAGATAAAGTTACGCTGATCAGCGGCGGCGGAAGCGGCCACGAACCGGCGCATGCCGGATTCGTTGGACAAGGCATGCTGGATGCGGCTGTGTGCGGCGATGTGTTTGCTTCCCCATCCCAAATTCAGGTGTATCAAGCGATCCGCAGCTCCGCAAGCAATAAGGGAACGCTGCTTATTATCAAAAATTACAGCGGCGACATCATGAACTTCAAAAATGCGGCCCACCTCGCGAGCGAGGACGGTATCCAAGTGGATTATGTGAAGGTCGACGATGACATTGCCGTTGAAGACAGTCTCTATACGGTAGGACGAAGAGGGGTTGCCGGAACGGTGCTCGTTCATAAGGTAGCCGGAGCGGCTGCAGAAGCCGGGCTGTCCCTGCCGGAAATGAAAGAAGCGGCGCAGCATGCGATTAACCATGTTCGCAGCATCGGCTTCGCGTATACCTCCTGCACTGTGCCCGCCAAGGGAACTCCGACGTTTCATATCGAGGATGACGAGATGGAGTATGGCGTCGGCATTCACGGCGAACCGGGAATCCGCAGGGAGAAGGCTGTTTCTGCAGATGAGCTGGCGCAGCGGATGGTCACGTCATTGCTGGACAACTTGCAGATGAATGATGCTGCGGAGCATGAAGTAGCCGTATTAATCAACGGATTTGGCGGCACGCCGCTGCAAGAGCTGTATTTGCTGAACAATTCCGTCATGCGCGAATTGGCGTCCCGGAGCAAACGGGTATTCAAAGTATTCGTCGGCAACTATATGACCAGCATCGATATGGCAGGCGCATCGGTGACAATCATGAAGCTGGACGAAACGCTCAAGAAGTGGCTGTCTGCGCCATGCGATACGCCGGCACTGTCGGTCAAGGGACCTTTTGAGCCTGTGAGCTATACCGAGGTTGTTCACGAACAGAAGTCAGAGAACGCGGTATCGTATAAAAACAATACGGATCCTGCGGCAGCGATGGTAAAGAACAACCGGCTGACCTTGCAAAATATCGTATATCTGATCGATCAAATGAGTGAGGTCATTATCGAGAACGAAGTTCCGTTCTGCGAGCTCGACGCCCATGCCGGAGACGGCGATTTCGGCATGAGTGTCGCCAAGGGCTTCAAGCAGCTAAAAGCGGAGTGGGACGATATTCTGACCCACCATCTTCGCGATATCGGCGATTTCCTCGACGCCTGCTCGATGATCATCATGGAGCATTGCGGCGGGGCTTCTGGACCGATCTGGGGATCCGGATTCCGGGCGGCGAGCAAATCTGCCGGTCAGAAGCAGGAATTGTCCGTTCAAGAGGTTGCCGATATGATGCAGGCCGTTGTCAAGGGAATCCAGGATACGGGCGAAAGATCGTTTGGAAGAGGAGCCGTCGTCGGCGACAAGACATTGATCGATGCGCTCGTGCCGTTCGCGGATGCCTGGACGCAGAGTGCGGAGCAAGGCGTGGAGATGAAGCCGGCAGCGATGAAGGCGGCCGAAGCGGCGGTTYTCGGCGCTCAGAAGACGGCAGATATTGTTGCCCGAATGGGAAGAGCAGGCACGGTCGGCGAACGCAGCATCGGATACCCGGATGCGGGGGCGCATGCGCTCGGGGTTATTTTCACGGAGCTTGCCAAAGCGATGAAGTAATCTGGAATGTGGTTATGTTCCTGTCAGGTACTACTGTGTGATGTCATAAATTATGAGAATGAAATCAAAATTATTGAGAAAAAAATTCCTTAATTAATGAAAAATGTATAAATATACACTCATATGTAATGTGAAACTGAAGTCCCCTAAATTTAAGGGGACTTTTCATTATTAACTTATTTCGATAGTTGTTAGCATAAATGTCAATAGTTTGTAGTTCATCTAAAATTTTTAGACATTTCCGACGAAAACATAAAGATAGCATTGAAACAGATTGGAGATTATGCAACTAGGCATGTATTTAAGGTCAGCTCACGCATGGATACATTCAGTTATTCATCGGGAGAAAAAATACTGGGTTCTCGCAGCTTCAAGTATACGGGTGAAGACTTGAATCGTTATGGTCGAGATGTGAACTGGACCATGACAGTAAGCAGCAGTAAATGGGATGAAACGTACAAGTAGCAGTTTTTTGAGGGAAGCTCAAAATTGCAACGTAATAGTTGGTTTATTTTGCTCTTATGTGGAATGTCAGACAACAAAGGCCAAGATGTTGCTGACGAAAAAGCAAATCAACTTTCTTCAATTTACAATAGGCTACAATCGTCTCAATAAAATTGTTGTATTTCCTATCAAATATTGTGGTGGTTCATACAATACATATAATATATAATTGATATTTTTGACAATACATCCTAGAAAAAAATATCATACGTCGTAAAGTGTTGTTATGTTGATAAAAAAAGAGTACATTCAGATTGAATAATCAAAAATATTAGGTTGTCAAAATTATAGGAGGCATAAGGATGGATAAGCTTACAAAAGGTACCTGGATTGTAAATACAGTTAAGCATTTGGCTGAACTTAAACAGTATACAAGCGAACTTGCTTTTTATGAAGCAACAGAACAAGCAGGAAAAGCTGGAGCTTTTCTTGGTAGGCTGGTAGCGGATAAACAAGAAGTTATTCCTATACAGAATGCCAAAGTCTTTGCTCGTCAATCAAGTATTTCTCCCGCAGAATTAAATACATATTTAAGCTATTTACGACAAGCTGAAAAAGTTGATTATTCGGTTGATGCATTGAACAGACCAAAAGAAATTGAAATCTATTGTTTCTCTGGTAAGGAGGCTTTGGAAAGCGTTTCAACCATTTATGAAACACTCGAACCTCAACAAGAAGAGAATGCGAGTTTAATCGGTTTAAATCACACCTTTCATTTACCAAGAACTACAGATGAACTCAAGGAGTACTTGACAGCCAGTAGTATATCTGAAGAATGTGCTGAAACAACTATCAAGTTACAGCAATCTTTTGGACTGGTTAGAGAGAGTGGGCAGAGCAGTGAAAAAGTACTATTTAACGAATATTCGTTTAATGGAGACCCACAAAGGGTAGTAAAAGCTTTGTCGTCACTAGACAACAATGAACGAGATATGGTACTTGAAATTCAAAATTTGATCTCTGAGACACAGGGATTTCTAATCGAGCATATTCCATCGCATATTCCTAAGCATATTGTGGAGATGATGGAAGGGGTGGGGCTTGTTGATGGTATCACTGTACAATCAGCAATAGGATCAGCCACTTTCCTAACGACACCTCAAATTAAAGGTCAAGGTATTGGGAGCTTCTCACTATCTCAGGATGTTTTCCATAAAGCGAAAATACTATTAAGTTGTTTGCGTTTTGGACAAACAAAGTCGACGTGGGGGAGAGGTAAAATTTCTACTCTTGACAAGATGATGAATATTCTAAATAAGTTACTCCGCGGACAGTGGGTCGGTCCTGCAACAGCTATAGGGCAGGATTATGCCTTGTTAGAAATTGATGGTGTAATACAAACGAGGCCGGCAGAACCATATGGCTTTGAAATGAAGTTACGCCAACTTGAGGTGGGAGAACTTGTTCGACAAATGATTACTTATAATAAAGTTGCTCTTGAAGCAGAGGCAAATATTGGCGATCTATTGCAATACCAGCCAAGTGGCTGTATTATTCCTGAAACAAGGAAAAGTGAAATTTTCGCAAAATCCACAGCCCCAGTAGAAGCTTTGCGAAATAAGTTGCTAACTACTATTCGTACTTCGTCGGGGGTGTAAATTGTGATTTATAATAATAAAGCTGATCAGAAGGGCATTGGGTTTGAATATGATGTTTCTAGTTTGTTTCAAAGCCAGGGTTACTTAACTAGAAGAGGAGTCCCCCTATCTTATGGGAATGATGCGACTGATATAGATGTATTGGGAATTGTGTTTACTAATCCCTTTCAAGGTCATAGGATAATATGCGATTGCAAAAACAAAACCAAAGCTAAACCTTTTGAAAGAATTTTCTGGGCAAAAGGCCTCGGTGAATTTGTTAATGCTTCTAATGTATTCGTAGCTCTAAACAAAACACAATGGGAAATTATTCGTTTTGCAGCTTCAGGTGGAGTGAAAATTCTTACTAGTGAAAGCATGAGTGAATACCGTAAGGATCAATCTTCTTACGGATTAGCTGACGGGCAATTTTATACTCACTATGAACAGAAAATAAAGAATGCTGCAAAGTCAAGTTCTCTTTTGAATGATATCATTTTGAATACTAAAAAGTTATATCTTCATAAGAACCCTTACGTTGCCATTAATATATGTATGGAGTTTCTTACTCACATTGCAAAAGGCTTTCAACATGGAGGGAATCATAGCAAAGATCATTATGACGCTCTTAAGTATCTAGCATGTGAATTAACAGTTTTAGTTGGATTACAAATATTGTGGATAAGTTCAGATGTATTAGGTCTACCAGAAAAAGTTAGGAGAGAACATATTTCATCAAAGCTTACGTATGGAGAGCTTGACCCTGGGACGGCTAGAAATCTAATAAACACTGCCAAAGAGCTTGCAAACGAAATAATCAAAACTTCAGTCCCTAAGGCAATGATGCCAAAAGATGTTGACTTTGGAGAAATCGTCCCCCCCCCTTACACTTCTAGTCTAATTGGTCTCATTGAAAGAGCATTGGCTCGTCCAAATGCATATTTGTCAATGCCTCAGCACCTCGATTTTTTACTTTTTGAGCAAGGTATAAAGGGCAGAGATTATACGGATGACGAAATTAGGAGTTTGTTCGGATATACATTATCAGATGAAAAATTTAAAGTATCACGTAATATACTTTCTTTTGTGAGAGAATCTTGTGGATTAGATTGGAAATTAATGTGGAGTAAGGTAGAGAATAGCTCAGAAGGTTTAAAACCTGAAAATAAGAATGAAGAAGAAAGTAAACCATACACAAGGTTGAAAGAGGCTCCTAATCAAGTCAAATCAGAAGGTCTAAGACCTGAGAATAAAGAACAAGAGGAAAGTAGACCTAATGAAAGGCTAAAAGATGCACTTAAAGAGCTAGGATCAGAAGGTTCTAAGTTTGAGAAGCAAGATCAAGAGGCTAACAAAATGACAAGGAATGTTTCTAATGAGACCAATGTAAAGGGCAAAAAATCTGAGCATGGAGAACAAATAAAGCAGAATTATAAAGGAGATAAGGAAGTTAAGTCTGAAAAAAATTAAAATAGTCGATAATGAAAAACGGATAGCCTATAACATTATTAACTGATTTCGGGTTAAAAAGGAAATGTTGAAAATTTTGTTATACTTGTTTTGTTCGAAAGAATCGGCAACCCCTGTTGAGTAGCACTCACAGGGGCTTTTTTATATTTCACCTTTTTTTGGGGGTTAATAGAATGTATCGCTCGTGAGATATAAAATGAAGCTTCCATAGTTGTTTGATTTTATCTAATGAAACTTATCGTAATACAATTTTCGACATTTTTTTCATGTGAACTGAGTTATTATTTATATAGGACTTAATTACTGAGTCAAATGTCGTAAATATTTAAAAAGGAAGAGAATATATGTTAGAGGTGAAAATGTTTCCTGCATCGTATGGTGATAGTTTTCTTATTTCTTGTAGAGGGAAAGAAGTTAATCATATTTTAGTAGATATGGGCTTTGCTACTACCTATGAAAAGTTTATTAGTGAGGAACTTCAGAAAATAAAGGCAGAGGGTATATCTTTGTTAATTTTCACCCATGTAGATGAAGATCATATACTTGGCGGAGTTAGATTCTTTAAGAAAAATGGCCATTCCGATAATCCAAATTTAATTGGCATAAGTGAAATTTGGTATAACAGTTTTCGACACTTACAGTTTGATAAGATTCAAACTAAAGAGGAGCTCTCTATTATCAGTGGAATGAATAGTATTCTTTCCATGGGATATCCGCGGGAAATAGGAGTAAGAGAAGTAGCAGATGTAGGATATAAGCAAGGCTCATCTTTGGGATCATTAATACTACAAAATGGTTATGAGAAAAATTGGAATACTAGCTTTAACCATAAAGCTGTAGTGGTTGATAATACTGAGATTAAGGTAAACTATTCGAATGCAGAGTTATCAATAACTTTGTTATCTCCAAACATTGAAAATCTCCAATTGCTTTCTAATAAATGGGCTGAAAAGTTATCATCACTCGGGTATAAAGATAAAGTTGATAGTGATCAAATATTGGACGATGCTTTCGAATTTTATATGTCGAATATTCAAATGGAACAAAAACATAGAAAGGTCCAAGATATTAGTTCTATTAGAGATACATTGGAAGAAATAGTACAACAGCCTTTTGAACCAGATAGAACCGAAGTAAACGGAAGCTCTATTGCATTTATATTGGAGTTTTACTCTAAGAAGCTTCTTTTCTTAGGAGATTGTCATTCAGAAATTATTGAAAATAATTTGAAAAAGTTATTAAATCAGAGAAAAGAAGAGAAAATGTGGTTTGATTTGGTTAAAGTTTCTCATCACGGAAGTAAACACAATACTAGTGTTAGTATGTTAGAACTCATACATTCCAATAAATATATTTTTTCAACAAACGGCAAAGGCAAGAACTTTAGTCATCCGGATATTGAAACGATCTACAGAATAATATCGACTGACATCACTCCAGATAAGGAGCTAATTTTCAACTATAAACCTTTCAGGATTTTAAATAAATTTAATGATCCAGATTTGATGGAAAAGTATAGCTACAGTATTCATTACACCAATGATTTGGCAAACACATTGGATGATGTTCCTACAGTAATTTCATTTCAATAAAACGAAAAAGTTAAGGAGGAAGTTTCAAATAGATACTATTGAATATTTATATAAAACTACAGCGAAAATTATCTGCCGTAACCAAGGCACTGCCTTTTTAATTGATGAAAACCGTGCTATAACAGCAAGACATTGTATAAAAGAGCATATTGACAATAATGAGCCAATAGAACTTGAATTCTACCCTGGAAGTACGAAATCTTTTAAAATGCATGCAAATTTAATAGCTGATTCAATCGAAGACGATATGGCTCTGCTTGAAATTACTGATAAAGTAACGCATATCGAAGAATGGCTAGCAATAGACGTAAATAGTTATGATAGCAGGGAGATCGAATGGGAAAGTATGGGGTATCCCAAAGATTGGAATACTGGGGCCGAGGGAGATACTTATTGTTATCTCAGAGGGCAACTTTACTTTGATAGCAGTTTTGATGATAGTAAAGAGTATGATAAACAATTAACAAGTAATTATATAAAAGAAGACTGGCCATACGGGCTTTCAGGCTTATCGGGTGCTCCATTATTGGTTGATAATAAAATTGTTGGAATCTTAATAAAAGAGGAGTACAGTCTTTTAAAGAGTCAACTGAAGTCAGTTAGTTTCTTCAAGTGTGCCAATTTTTTGTTGCAAAATGGAGTTTTGATTAATTCTTCGCTAGCAAATACCAATAACATATTGAAACAAAGATTGGATATGCAAAAGAGTGTGTGTAACGAAATATTCAACAAAGTAAACCATTCGATGATAAATCAGGAATTGAATATGGATGTTGATTTCTACTATGTAAAATATCATGAGTCAGGAAATAAAAGAATTAGTGAACTAGCTGAACATTTAACGCTTGTTTTGCAGCAGTATGCTAATAGTCTAACCATTATTAGTTCATCATCAAATGACCTACGCAAACAATTAGAGGTTTTTAAGAATAATAATAAAATAGTTAGTGAAATTAGCAAAAATGGAAAACTTGGTTCTATGCTCTTGTGGATGTTAATAGAAGGAATTTTAGAAATGCCTAAAATGTATACAAGAATTAGAAGCAATATCCCGTCTACAGATCTAAATTATATCTCAGATGATGTGCATGCAGGATTGAAGAATGGGCAGTTGGCGCTATTTATTGGTGGAGGCATCCTACATGATAATTTTGAAATAGCTATTACTACAATTCTTGAAGAATTAGAGGAAATTGTGAAGATAGAGAATGATTTTCTCTTTTATGATGATTATTCATATGAAACTTTAAATCATGGTCCGTTAAAGACTCTGATTGATAATTTCTTTGATACAAGGGATTGGAGCAAAGTTAATGTAGAAGTGACTGTATTTACAGGTTATAATTCTGAACTTTTACGTATGTTTGAAAAAGATGGATTAAACGGTCCTGCATTAGAGAAACTTTTAAATCAATATTTTATTAGTGAATTGAAGAAGAATTACGAATCTATTTGCCATCAATTATTAAGTACAAGTAATATTAAAAATGTAAAAATTAATTGGTTTATACTTCCTTTTAATAAAATTATTGATTTCGAAAATCTATTTATGCATAAAATTGGAATGGAGGTGTGATTTATGAGCTTTGAGTCCCTAATAAACAGAATAGAATACTCGGGAAATCTCGATTTCTTAATGAAGAAAATAAAGAAAATGGAGGTCCAATTAGAATTCTTTAATCAAACTGATGAAGAATTATCAGATGAAGAAATTAGGATACTTTTGGAATCTGCAAATATATTAGCTGCATCAGTTAAAATAGAAAATAAACAAAAAGCATTAAACATAGCTACCACTCTTCCTTTAATCAAACCGTCGAATTCGATTATAATGGCTTCTTCATTAATATTGAGGAAACTTGGAAATTATCCTGGAATTAAATTGCTAGAAGATCGAAATAAACTAAGTAATTATAAAAGACAATTAAATGGGATGGCACTTTTCGAAGCACATGTGTTTGAGAATGCTAACACTAGAAATTTATCAGGCAAAGATTATCTTTTAACTAATTTCCAAAAAAAAGTAGTTGATATGATAGAGGAAGAGGTAGATGGGATTAGTATTTCTGCTCCTACATCTGCTGGGAAATCATTTGTATATCTCAAAGTGTTACTAGATAAGATAGTTAAAGAGAAGGGTACTACTGCTATTTATATTGTGCCAACAAGAGCATTAATTAAGCAAGTTATGAACGATTTCCTTTCAAGTATATTGGAAATGGGGCTAAAGAACATCTATGTAGGATGTTCTTCGGAAATTGAAGTCCTTATTGAGCATCCACAACGATCGAATATCCTCGTTTTAACCCAAGAAAGGTTATATCAACTTTGTAACAGAAAAGAAGTAAATAGAGTTAAAACAAACATTATTGTTGTGGACGAGGCTCATAACATTCAATATGGCGGGAGAGGAGTATTACTTGAGAACGCAGTTAAATTTTCTCGCATACTCTGGCCAGAGACAAAGGTACTGTTTTCAAGCCCGCTTGTTAAAAATCCAAAAAAATTATTGGACACATTTGACTTCGTGAATGGTGTAAATGAAAGAGATAATTTGCCACTGGTACGTCAGAACATCATAACTGTAAAGTTATTAGAAGAATCGTTGTTGGTTACCGCATTATTTAATAAAGAAGAAATATCTATAGGGAAGAAAAGTTTTACTTATTCGGGAAATAAAACAATTTCTAAAATTCTTTCCAGTACAACGTTAGACCTTTGGAATAATCAAACTTCAATTGTATACTCAAATGAGCCAATGCTTTCCACTGATGTAATCAGAGAGTTATATTACAGTGGAAATTTCCCCATTCTTGATGATGTGCGTTTAAATGATTTTGCCGATTTTATTGAAGAATATATTACAGAAAGCTATGAACTTGCAGATTTTATAAGAAGAGGGCTGGCATTTCATTTTGGTTCTTTACCTGCAATAATAAGATCAGGTATTGAAGATCTTTTTAAATTAGGACTCTTAAAAATAGTGAGCTGTACATCAACCTTATTAGAAGGTGTAAACATGCCAGCTAAAAATATTTTTGTTTACAAGCCAAAAAAGGGTAGGAAAAACCCTATTGATAACCTTAGTTTCTGGAATTTAGTCGGTAGAGCTGGACGAATCGGAAATGATTTTTCTGGTAACGTTATATGTATAGAATTAGAAAGTTGGGCCAAAAATCCAGTTATAGGAGAAAGATATCAGGATATAGTTCCCTCTTCTGAAGTCAGATTAGTTAAGGAATCAGAGAAATTTAAAGAGTTTATTAAGAGCGAAAATCCAAAAAAACAAGAAAGTGATGATTACAATGAGCAGTTATTCTCGCTAGTTATTAAAGAGCATTTGCTTGGCGAGAGATTGGAAAATTCTCTGTATAGTACAGATCAAAATTCAGATATTTTAAAAGAGATTGACACTATTACTGGATCAACAATTAACGAGTTCAAACCACCTACAGAGTTATTGAATAAGAATCCAGGGGTTATGCCTCAGAAAATTAATGCATTGTGGGATTTTTTGGTTGAGAATGAGAGTGAAGTTGATTATCTCTGCCCAGTTTTCCCATTAAACGAAAGTGGCTATGATCGTTTTGACTTAATAGTTAATGCTATCAATGTTTTCTTCAATGATAGTTCATGGACTGAAAAACAGGTTAAAAGGATTACTACAGTAGGAGATAAATGGATGAAGGGAGTCTCTTTGACAAATCTGATTTTTTACGATAGACAGATGCTAAACAGGACACAAAGAGAAATTACTAAGTTTGTTAAAGATCAGATTGAATTTATAAATAAAATTATTAGATATCAAATAGTTAAATATACTCAAACATATATTGAGGTATTAAAAACCTTCCTTATTAGCATTAATAGAAGAGAAGATTCTGAAAAAATAATAAATATATCGGCATATCTAGAGTATGGAGCTTGCACTACTTCCGCATTAGAGTTTATGGCAATTGGTTTGCATCGTGAAGCTGCAATCAAATTGTCTCGTATTATGGGATTTCACGATAATATTACTACAGATATTTGTATAGAATGGTTAAAGAATCAAGATATTGAATCAATTGATGTAGCAAAATATTTAAAAAAAGAGATTTATGGATTACAGGCGACCTTATAACACAAACATTGTCAGTGTTTTTGGTCACACTTTTACATTACTTTTTTGAGTATTATGTTAAACTCAAATGCATAAAAGAGTCAAGGAAAGCCTTGCATGCCAAGGATTTCCCCTGTATTTCCTTGGCAGCGATTGGTCAGGGGTACGCTCCCTAGGCTGCATAATAATGAGTTCGAAGAAAGTTTCCTGGACTGATGCAGATTGTTACACTTAAAATTGTCGATATACGTTGAAATCGTGATCATAGTAGTAAAGGGAAAACTTATGGTGTTTGAAATAACGGATTAAATTAATGTGAAGATCAGCAAATGGGATTCATGCAACCAGTTGATGTACTAAATTATCCTAGATATTTACACCAACGAGTCTTGTACTGGTAATACAAGTTCATTGTGATATTTGTGACATGAAATTAGATTTAACAGAGCACTGGATGTTCTGAAAGAAAATTATTTTGACGCCTAAGTGGTTTTATATGTATAATCTCATTCTTTATTGAATAGAATATAGTAAAACCGTCATAAAGACTGCTGTAAATAAGGCCATATCTTCTGATATGGTCTATTTGCGTTTTTTAATTCATCTAATAAATGTGATGCTTATATCCTAATAGTTATGAAAATGATAAACACATAAGAAGAAATCAGTAGATAAGTATAGATATCCAGGAGGAAAAAAGAAATTGAATGATTGCTCATTCGATTAATTCCTTTACCTGAAGAAATTGTGCAAAGTTTTATAAGAAGAACTGCTGATGCAAACTTAATGACAGTGAAGCATTCAATCACAAGAAGTTGGCTGTCTTTAAATGTCTACCCTTGGAAGAGTGGATCCTAAACTCTTGATTAAAGATTAAAAAAGCGCCGCTTCTTGGAGAGTACTATGGAGTAAATTTAGAAAGTTTAAATAAAGAAAAATGGATAATAATTAATAACATTAATCTTTAAACATAAACAAGCTCCTTGGCACCTTATTTCTTCACTGGACTTAAATCTTGATAAAAAACTGAACTAGTGGCTATAAAGTAGGGGGAAAAAATGAATCACTTTTTAAAGATACCTTATCCTTATTTTGATGAGGGTATAAGGGGATATTTAGTTAGATTAGCTGAAGAAAATAAAGCAATCCCTCATCAAATTATTACTATGCTAGGCGTTAAAAAAATAAATAAAGACATCTTGAAAATTAGAAATGAGATATTTGATTTTAGTAATTTAAGCGTTCTAGCACAGCAATCGGTGGAAAAGTTAAATGAAATGACTTTCGTAAAACACACCGAACATACATTAAGTAAAAATGAGATTGATGGTGTTTTTAAATTTGGATTTATGAATAAGAGCAGCCAAGTTTGTCCACTTTGTTTAAAAGATCATGCATATCAAAAGAAAGTATGGGAAATTGCGTTATACAAAGTCTGTCATATCCATCACTGTCTTCTTATCGATCACTGCCCATACTGTAATTTATCCATAAAACCATTTAGAAATTGTATAAACAAATGCGATTGTGGCTTTGATTATTCAACATTCCAACCCAATATATCATACAAATCAAAAATGTCCTTGTTACTTTATGAAAAACTAGATAATACGAAAGTATTTTCCAAAGAAAATTATTTAACACAATACTCACTATTTCAAATAATATCTATTACTAATTTTTTTGTGCTCCAAATTATGAGATATTTTTTACATCAATCTCATATGGATATACAAATGAATCGATCAAAGCTAAAACTTGATTTTCTAATTGAAAGTGTGTATGTCTTGTTTGAAGATTGGCCGAAAAATTTCAATAAATTTATCGATTTAATAAGAGTAAGAAATATTAGTTTTAGCAATAGAGATAACAGTGTGACATATGGCAGGCTACTATTTAGTTTTCGAAAAAAATTCAAAGATACTAATGCTACGCAGATTTATACGCAATTCATAAAATATGTGTGTGACTACTGGGTTACTGGATACAACTATAGATTTATGATTCCTGATAAGACTTCGTTATATATGGAAGCTAAGATCGAGCTACTTAGAGAAGAATTAATGAATATTGAAAGGGGGAGCCTTAGAAAAGTAATCATAAATACAAGCAAGGAAACAGCCTCCGAAGTTGGAAAAATTCTTTCAATTAGTAAAGAACAAATTACCCAAATTATTAAAATAAACCATTCAATTTATAAATTGCCTATTAATTTCGCCTCAAGCTCCGAAGTCGAATTAGCAATGAATACTTTAATAAAACAAGTTAATAATGATACAAGAATAAAACCCGGTGAGAATATTGATTTCCAATGCGGGATAAGGATTTCTTCAAAATACGGTATTAACCTTGCGGATTTTGTATTAAAAATTTTCTCGGGTTCGATTATGCCTACAAATTATGAGCCAATAAAAAGTGGTTTAAACAAGTTTTATTTTAATAAATTTCAATTAGAAGAATTATATAAAGAGGGATTTTTAGATGTGACTGATGTAAGTAAATCACTTAATGTCCACAGAAATGAGCTTCTTTTTTGGACATCAAAAAAATTCCTTACTTATCAAAAAAGAACTCCTACTAATGGTTATTTATTTAATCATTCTGATATAGAAAATTTCCAAAAGAAATTTATTATCTTCAAGAATTTAATAAATTTGAATAAAGAACGAAAAAAGGGTATTGTATTATTGCGAGAATTATCAAAAGTAAATATATATCCAATTAGTGGGCCTAAAGTTGATGGAGGCAATGGGTATTTATTTAATTACAGTGAAGAATTATTGGAGATTTACAATAAGTCTTGTAATTCGTGCATTTGAAGATCATGACGAGTTCATCGTGAGTTATGGATCTTTTTATGTAAATAAAATTACAGGAAAGTATCAAAAATGGCCACCCTTACAGGGAAGATAAAGGAGTTCACCTTCAAGAGAATGGAACCATGTCGGAAAATATGGGGGCAACCTTGGAGGTGTTTTTGCATTGGCAATACATTTGAATCGTCATGAAATTGATGAAAATAAGGCATTATCTGTTGATGTGGTCTATTTAATTTTGAGGGGCCCAGTTTTTCTCTTTAAATAAAAAGTAATCAACACAAAAAAGGACTTAGATTTATCTAAGTCCTTCAGGCTGTCGAGAAAGTCTCGACAGCTATTTTTTGCGTATTTAATTCAACACGACACCGCGTTAATATTGTATAATATTTTTAAATAAACCGTTCGGAAGGGTGTTAAATATGTTGCGTTCTAACCGAGAAAAACAGCAGGCTTACGAGTTTGTTTCGATTGAAGAATTGGTTCCTCAAGATCATCTGCTTCGTAAAGTGGACAAATCTGCTTCGTAAAGTGGACAAGTATATCGATTTCTCTTTCATCGAC
>NZ_JBNDYG010000002.1:0-141904 GCF_049893405.1 Paenibacillus sp. Dod16 | reverse complement strand
TTGTAGGAGTATTAGGTAGGAAGTTTAAGCTCAACATGAAGGCTTTCATTCCTTCCTTCGAATAATCAGTTGTTATTCTTTTTATTTGATAAGAACCCACTCTTTTCATACCATTAGGCACTTATAGAGTAACGTGTCGCACTGAAATGATAACCTGTTTTAACTGCAATATTTTGCAATCCTGATAAAGGATTGCTCCCCTGCCGCACAGGTAAAATATAATTATTGGCTCCAATTCGTGCAGCCCCGTCAATTTCTTTATCACCTACCCAAAAGCTGTTACCTGTAGGTACACTGCTACCTTTTGCTTTACGGAAAAAAGATTCCCAATTAAAATCAGCGATATCGGTTATGTGAAAGTCGTATACTCTACCAATTACATCAACAGGTACAACATCGGTTGCTACATGGTGCGCTAAATCCAAGTTGGCTTCCGGTTGGGTCGTAAAGTTTGGAGGAGCGTTCTCGGCAATGGTCCGGAAGAGAACATCATGGATTCCTTCATCCACCCATACCGGCATAAAGAATGTTGTTGCTTCCTGATTTACAGGAATTGATATCCAAGTATTTTTAGGATAAAAATTCGATTTGTCCTCACTGTAAACATCAAATGGGAACCAAACTTGTTTATCTCTAACATACTTAGCGTAATCGCGATCACCATAGCCCAATATGTTTCGATGTTGACCACTTGTCGGCATGTAAATCGTGAAAGGTCTATCGAGAATTGTTGCTTCTCGATTTGGCGCAGGGACCGTTTTTTGATTATGTGCCTTATCATCGGAAATAGCAGCATAGATGACAACCGGAGTATGCACAGTCACCGAGTTCATCCCGTTAATAGCAAACTCTTTATTACTTCCTCCATTAATATTACCTGGAATAATGTCGTAATATATCTTACCGGTTGTTGGCTGGTTAGCTTTATTTACAAGCGTTTTACTTACCGTATAACCAGATTGGTACAGAACATTTTGTCCGATTTCCTGGGGTTCAGGGATACTGCCAGGTCTTGGAGCTTCTTTCTCAACTTGAGCATTATTCATGATAGTAGTGCCATTAAATACAACATGGTCATTTTTTACTTTTACTTCTTTTACTTCGGCCTCTGCTACAGGCTGAAAATCCTCTTGAGGTGTTGGAGGTTCGCTTGAACCACCAGAAACTGTTTCGGTACCAAGATCAACCATGTTACATGGTTGTGGTTGCACATGATCTTCAACAGCCGTCTTGTTATCAGAAACCAAAGTAGGCGCTATATATCCGTTTGGATTCAAGGTTACAGTTTCACCGTAACCACCAAGAGCATAATTTTTTACAGTAGCATTCTTTAACTTGTATACTTCAAGATTATCGATTTGCCAGTAACTATAATCTCTGATCACAGTAACATTTTTTTGAACTGGCACTTCTTTGCTCATTGGTTTGGCTGGTGTTCCTGGATTTCCGGGTACTGCTGGTATTGTCCATGTCTTATTGTAGACCTTTTTAACCGTAACGGTATAAGTAACCTGACCGCGCATATTTGCCCATTTATTTTGGAATAAATAATTCTTACCAAAAACGTTAGCATATAAGTCCTCTGATGTTGGTATACCTTTGGAAACATCAAACTTCTCTGAACCGCGATCATCTGCTTTTAACACTCCGTTAGCTGAAGGATCTAAAACAGAACCAGAGAGAATGTTTCCTTTAGAAGGAGCTCCAATTTCATAGGTACAGCTGCCACCTCCACCACCTCCACTACCATCTAGTGGTTTGTAAACACCAACAAATTTAGTACCACCTTTTCCGACGGTTGTGTTTCTGGTAAGTAGATTAGGATCCCCCTTCTCCTGAACAAACTTCTTATCATTAGGAAATTCATTCTGGATGATGTAAGACCTTATAATTTCATTTTGTTTACCTTGGAAAGAGACCTTTTCTTCAAACGTATGACTTACTGGATCTCCAATTGACTTTTCACCAATATCAACCGATTTAATCCTCGTGCCATCTTCCAATTCATATATGGCTTCAACAGGATTTGCTCCCTCTCTATATACGCCAATAACATTTGTTCCTCCAAGATAGGTGGTGAAGCTACGCTGAGCTAACTTAGGATTAGAAGATGGCGTTCCTGTTTGAACATAATCCTGATCATTAGGTTTATGCTTTGATTGAATGTAAGATTTAATAAGTGAGTAGGTTTTTCCGTTGAAGACTACTGTCTCGTCAAGTTTTGCATTAATTTCTTCGCCTACTGGCCAACGCTTATCAGGATCATTAGGATTATCTACATTTCCTCTTTTGATTTCTGTTCCATCGCTTGTTCTGTAGATCTTTGTTACTTCATATTTAGCAGTATAACTTACTGGTATATCGTAATATTGTCTGAATCCATTAGGATCAGCCCAATTTTCTGCATTTTTAATGCTTTGCAAGTCTACATGGTCAGTATGATCTTCATTATTATTTCTTACTACATGGAAAATTGAAGATAAGTAAATGGTTCCTCCATAAGTAATATCTTTTAAGCCCGCAGACTCCAATGCTGCGGAAACCGAAGCTTCAGGCACTTGGAAATAGGTTGTTACAGTCCCATCTCCATTATCAATCTCATCTATCTGCTGAACTCTTACCACCCCATGTGTACCGTTTTGAGGAGCACATTGGGAACCGGAACATGAAGTTGAACGAGTAATTGTAAAACCAACAGTTTTGTATTTAATCCCTGTAGTGGCCTTTGTACTGGTTGTTGTAAAATTTATTCTTCCGTATTTATCAACCATTACACTATCAGCAGCATGAACCGTATATGAAAGGTTTAAAAAAAATAAATTTAAAATTAATACTATGAGCATAGTCAAGGCAATTCTTTTTTTATGAAGAGTTTTCATAGTTATCACGCCTTACTAATTCATCTTGCGAATAATATTAGTGAGTCTAAATAGTGATGCCTGCCCATCAATCTGTCTTAAATGACTACCTCCAACATTGGTTGACAAAGGGATGTCCGCATAACCTTCATACCAAACACCCTTTTGGAAATTAGTACGACTTTTAAAGAATTCGTCAAAGAAAATATCCTTGTACTGATCATATGATGTGATTTTAAATGAAAACTTGGTTCTAATATAGTAGAGACCTAGTCGGTCGGAAGAAAATACCATCGTTGGTTCTGCTGTAAGTTCACCTTCAGTTACAATCTTGTTTTTCTTAACCCACGCAACATAATTCTTCATATCTTTTAATACAAAAACATTCGATTGATTGAAATGACTAAAAAGGTCTTCAGCCCATTTATCGTTTATTGTTTTGTAATTCACATTTAGTAGTGAGTTATAGTAATCTTCAGTATTCTTCTTCCAAGCTTCCATAGTTGGGACATGCTTAATATAATTATCAGTTTGTGCAAGTTTTGACGGCTTGGTATCTACAATTTTAGGATACGCCATTTCGTACATCTCATTTGGATACTGTTCTAGTATGTAGACATAATCTTTTGCGTTTTTAGGTAGATTAGTAGTTCTAATAGTGCGTCCCCACGCATCTTTCTTTGCATTCATCGCGGATTCTGCATTTGCAACGGCTTTTTCATCAACTGGCAACGTTATTCCGCTTTTCACTTTTTGAATTCGTTGTATTACGGTTACAGCTTGAGCTCTTGTCGTTGTACCATCCGGATCAAGCTTGCCATTTCCCGTTCCTGAAATGAGTCCATTCTTCACAGCAATTAACATAAACTCATTATCATCTTTCGCAGTTTCACCGATGGCTCTCACTGCGATATGTACCATATCTAATCGGGTCATCGGTTTAGTCATGTCGCCAGAAGAAAAATCTCCTTCCTTATAAAGACCAGTAGATTTAGCTGAATCGATATAAGGAACAAACCACTTATCAGATTGACCATTGTTATTAACAGGAAGATCCATTGCAACAACAGTCATCTTAATGAACTCTGCACGTGTTACCTTGTTTTCTGGATGAAAGAGTCCATCAGGATAACCACTCACAATGCCTTGTTTGATTGCAGCAACTATACTGGATTCTGCCCAGTGGCCAACTATATCTTTAAAAGAATCGACAACTGTTTTTACAGAATCAGTAACATCCCCTACAACTTTATTTGCACTTTCCAAACCATTTTTAATCATGTCTTGCACGTCCGCAATTGGTGATGTACTAGCCGCTATTGCTGGTCCAATACCAGTTGTAGTTGTTGAAAGCATCGAGATAACCGCTATAGATGCTACTAGAGCTTTTTTCATTTTATATATCCCCATTTCATTTGTAATAATTTAACTTAATTTAATAGTAACCTGTGCAATTATCTGTGTCCAACTGAAACAAGATTATTTGTTAAGGCACGATAATGGATGATAACCATTAGCTGCTGCTTCTTTCCCGCTGATAAATGTTTCATGATTCATCACTCCCGATTTACAGACAGAGCGATCATAGTAGTATTTAGTACCATTTACAGTTATGCCGGTTATTTCTTGCTTTTTAATAATTCTTGCTCCACCAAGTGCAAAGTTATTATAATACTTCGTTCCGACAGGAATTCCTTGAACAAAAGCAAGAACACCTACGTCATCAATGGTGTTATCCCACTCTTCTTGGTCAATCGAAGGAAGAGTAAAAGTATAGGAAACTCCATATCTCCTTACCAGATTATTATGTTTGTTAATTTCGTATTCTAAATCTGACTGTATTAACGACACAATCGTTTGTCGACGAATATTATCAAAATTCGTAGTATCGTGGATTAGAGGAATTGACGAACCTACCCACATGGGTGAGACAAATTTTTGACTAGTGAGTGGATCTATTTCGAATAGATATCCCTGTTTGAGTTCTTTGGAATTTGCTTGATAAACAGTAATGTAATCATCAAGTGTAAATGAAAATATATTCCCTGCTTTATCTTTATAAGAGTATGGTTTTTTTTGTGACCACACATGTTTCAGTGCCTTATCACCATTAGCATCCAGATACTCCTGCTCAGAGTAAATATAGTAGCCATCATAACCGATAACAACGAACGCAGGGATATATCTTTGAATCGTTCCTTGTCCATAAGGATCATCAATAACCCCAAAGTTAATGTACAGATTATTAAAAAAGGCTCTTGCGGCCTCTTCCTTATTCACTCTTACATTCTTTGGTGATTCATATCGAGCTTCATTATCTTGTTCAGAATTGGTTAGGAGCACTGAAGCAGCATCTTGCGCTGCTGTATCGATAATTGCGTTGTACTGAGCTTCGAGATACATGGATTTTTTTTGTGCTTCGACATCAAGTGAATTTATAACGACGAATGGTAGGAGTATGAGTACAAAGATAATTGCAAAATTAATAGAAATAGGTAAGGGTTTGATACGATCACCGCCTTTTCCCCTTCTCCGCACCGTGCGTGCGACTTTCATCGCACACGGCGCTCCATCTTTTTAGATTTTTATATCAATAGGTTCCAAGTTACTCATTTTACGGTACTGGTTGATCTTCTGAATTATGGATTCAGAAATTTCAATGGTAGACATGAGTTTAACAATCGTCTCCGGTATTGATGCATGAATTATTTTATGGATATCTTTGTGTAGGATTCGTAGATTTTTGTACATGTCCGTTCCTCCAAGGTGAAGGGGTTGAAGGTGATGACAATGTATTTCATCAGCGGTAAGGAAGACGCCTGAAATTTCGCATTTCCCCGCCTTCATACTGTATCTACTCAACCTGTTATCCAGATATTCGATGCTCCGATCCGGGATGTTGGACTTCATGAGTTTAATAATCTCAGAATTTATGTCCGGATTTAATTTCTTATGAAGTAGTGTTCTACCTTCAGATGTGAATGGGTTTAGATCTTGTTGAAAACATAAGTTGTTCATCGTTTTCACATCTCTTAAAGGGAATAGGAATACTCCTGCAACTTTAAAAGTTCTGTAGTTATTCTTGTAGAACTTTTTGTAGGTTGGTGGTGGAATATCTGGATGTTGATATTTCCCGATTGCTTTTAGACGATTGTAAGTGAATGCTTTCAGATCATAGGCAAGTCGTGCGAACTCAACACTAACATGTGTTGCTCGTGAGAAGTACCTGTGGATTCCAAGTACAAAGCTATTGAACAAGAGTGCATTTTGTGCAGTGGGCGATTTGTGTATTGTTTTGATTCGATCTTTTGCTTCCTTCTTGAGCTGTTCTTTCTTTTTGTTGTTTATGCCCGTGTATGCTACTCTCTTTTTTCCTTTTTTCTCAGCCCATATAGTGAACCCTAGGAAATCAGATTTTCGTTTTCTAAGGTTCACGATTTGTGATTTTTCGGGTGAGATGTCAAGTTTAAGACGATCCTTGAGATAGAGTCTGACTGCATGGTACCACCTATGGGCTGTCTTCCAATCGCGGCAGAGTATTTTGAAATCATCTGCGTATCGAACAATGTAACCTTCTTTGAGGTTGGTTTTCTTGAGTGCTCTAATTCTGTGAAAGTTCCCCGCATACGCATATTGTGTTTCAAAGTTTACCCATTGCCCAGCTACCCATTGGTCCAAGTCGTTTAGTACGATATTGGATAATAGTGGTGATAAAATTCCACCCTGTGGAGTGCCCTTTAATGGGGTACCTTCTCCTTCAATCTCAGCTTTTAGCATTTTGCTGATGATTCTCAGTACTCTTTTATCCCTTATTCCCATGTTCCATAGCTGTTTTAAGAGTAATGTGTGATTAACATTATCGAAAAACCCTTGTATGTCTACGTCTACAACATAGTGGAGGTTCGCCATATTAATTAAATGTTGCACTCTGGCAAGGGCATTATGTGCTGACCGCACTGGTCTGAAGCCGTAACTATGTTTGTAGAAATAAGCTTCAGCAATGGGTTCAATGACTTGTTTGAAGCATTGCTGAATGATTCTATCGGTTATACAGGGAATACCCAGCGGCCTTTTTTTCCCGTTAGGCTTGGGGATATGGACTCGTCTGACTTTCTTTGGTTGATAATTCAGTAGCCTTCTCCTTATTAGGAGTACCATTTCTTCATCAGTTAGTGTCTTTAGGTTATCAATCGTTTTGCCATCTGTTCCGGGTGTAACCGAGCCTTTATTTGACTTTATGGTGCGGTATGCCAAAAGGATATTTTGTTTTGTTATTATTAGGTCGTAAAGATTGTTAAAAGCTATCCTTTTTTGAGCGTTCTCATATAGGTCAGTAAAGGTACTCGTCATGTCGTAGTAGTCCCAGTAACGTAGAGTTTGCACTGTGGCCTCACCTCTTTCAGGAGATTTCCCACGTTCCTACCTGATCGGTGCAATTCACTTTTTGGAAAATTGATATTAATTTAAAAAGACTTGAGGCTGTTCCTCCACACCCATTACAGGTATTTCATCGGTCGTGCCTCTACTCTCACAAGGATTAGTACACTTCGGCATGTGTTCTGCCTTATAGTAGACGTCTGGGATGGCAGTCCGCTATTACGACGTTCCTTGCTTTCCTTGTTCCCTGAGACCTAGCTATTTGTGCTGAGCCTTAGGTGCCTCCTTTGAGCCTGTGGACTGGATATCGCCTTAGTTCGATATAGCGTATTTCCTAGATCACAATCGTACTTTACGCCATCCACCCTGATCATTGGTCAGGACATATGTTTCCATATGTTATGAATATAGACCCGTACATTCGGAGGTTCGTCAGATCCTAAGATCATTCTCACCATAGCTAACTTTTCAGCCATCCGGCATATCAGTTGGCATACCTTCTTAGATAAGTGGCTCTAGCCTTCTTTCTGCCGACTTTACCTGTGCTTCGAACCCAACACGCTGCCCGTGTTACGCACGCAGGAGATTAATGGGATTGTTTCAGGAAACCTGGTCCCCTCATTCCAATCCTCGGTCACAGAGTTAGACTTAATTCATTAAGTCTCCGCCTTTCCCTTTATAAACCGGTTATAGCAGAACAAGTCACTCGTAATCCTCATTATATATCATGCCCCCGTATGGAATATAAATTTTTGCATCTGTATTATTTCCATTTGTGATAAAATCACGTAGAACCTGAGAGGGGGTACGGTTCGTGTTTTTAACGGTAACTGAAAAGAAATCACCTTTCGATAATTTGTACAATCTGCTAGGGTCATCTATTTTTTTTGTGTTATCTGGAAATAACACAGATAAAATTTGATGACTAAAGAACTCATCATAATTTAACGCATAACCACCAACAAATTGAGGATTATGAGGGTCTGTCATGTTATCGTAAATTGGATCGTATGTTTTATGCCGATGTTCAAGATTAATCTCGTATGTATTGCCTGTAGATTGCAGAGATTCAAAAAAATCGTTATACATAGTTGGTGTGATATAACCCTTGTCACGAACAGAATCAACGAAAGTTGTAACTGACTTATATGCAGTCATAAATGAAATATCATCTTGATGTTGTGCTGAATTATCTAATGGAAATACGTATAATAAAATGATAGCTAAGATCAAGGTAAACACCTTGCTTATTGAGTTCATCATGTTTCTATCCCCATCTCTTATTGTGCTGTATATATCACCTTGGTTATTACCCCTAAGGTATTTCTTTCAAAGTTAGCTGTATATTCTCTGTTTAATGAAATCGTGGATACATCAATCTCATCAAATTGAAGGTTTTTATTGTATAAGTGGTTGTTTACTATAATGTCTATTTTAGTATCCGGAATTTGTATTACAGACGCTGCTACCTCCTGTCCGGTTATAGCAGGTTTTACTGGAACTCCTAATGTCGAGTGTATATCTCTTTCCAAATGAGTATTACTTTTACTAACTAGGTCTAATGACTTTGATATCGATAAATTCAAATAAATTGCACTCCCTAAAGCAATTACAAATACTGTGGCTGAAAAGCTAAAAAACATCCAGGATTTAACGTGACTAGTCATGCTCACCACCTCCATATTGTTATGTGGTAAGTCAGATCTCTCCAACTTACCACATATCTTTACTAAAAATTTTATTTTTGACGGAACAACAGACCCCGAACGACTCCACTATTATCCATGACGACCTGAGCTTCAAACTTACCTGATGGGTTAATATAATCGTTGCTGGATTCATCGGCAGAGGTTACAAGCGAACCTGTTGCTGTGCTTCCTGTAATGGCACCATAACCAGCAGACCCTTTTGGAACGGTAACGTTTACTACTTGGCTGTACCAAACACCAACAGGATTTTTACCAGTGATAACTTGAACGCCAAACTGACCCTTATCTGAAAATTTTCGAAGTGCATTTGTTACTTGGCTACCAGAAACGGTTGTGTTGTCATAAACTGTATAAGCCGTTTGAGATAGTTCAGTTTGAATATCCGAGAAATTGTTCTGTGCACTTTTTGTAGCTTCTTGTGCGGAAATAAACATTACTACAGCAATAGTAATCAAAGCGATTACCAGAAAAAATCCTGCTGCCATTTTTAAAGCGCTTTGTGCATTATTCATCTTTTTAAATCCCCCTAATTATACTTGTTTAAAAACTAATCCTCGCACAACGCCGCTATTGTCCGTTATCACTTGTGCCTTAAACTTACCTGAAGGATTGATGTAATCATTGCTCGATTCGTCAGAAGTAGTTGTTAATTGACCAGGAGCATTTCCAGTAATAGAGCCATAGGCTGTCGTCCCAATCGGCACCGTTATATTTACAATCTTGTTATACCAAGTGCCTACAAGGTTTTTACCAGTAATCACCTGGACGCCAAACTGGTCCTTATCAGAAAACTTTCGAAGTGCGTTCATTACTTGGCTGCCGCTAACTGTCGTATTGTCATATACGGTGAAAGAGGTTTGCGATAGCTCGGTTTGGATATCCGAGAAATTTTCCTGAGCATTCTTCGTCGCCTCTTGAGCAGAGATGAACATTACCACTGCGATGGTAATCAAAGCGATAACTAGAAAAAAACCAGCAGCCATTTTTAGAGCACTTTGTGCATTATTCATTCCAACCTTGCGTCCCCTTTTCTAAGAAATTCTACCTACTTGTTCGTAATAACTACCCATCTGTTCAATACTCATATACACGAGCGGGAATACGAGATACAAGAACACAAGAGCATACATTGGAGCAAATCCGAGCATTTGCCCCCATTCCTTTTTGGTATCAATAATTTTTTCATAATCTTGTTTTCTTTGTTCAAAGTTGAATGCTCGGTCAGTTTCAAGATCGTCGAATGCTTCGTTGATAGGGATTTTCTCAACTGCAACTTGCAATCTTTCGATCGTTCGAACAAAAGGAATAAATGGTACATCTTCTTTTAATTGCTCAAGAGAATCCTCAGGTCCAGAATCATAATGGAGAAGACATTTTTGGAGGGGTTCTTTGAAGACTGATGAGAACCGTTCCATCCATTCAAGAATCGTTTCAACTGATACTCTTTCAATTTCAGATAACATTGAAATGATCGTATGAAATTGTTCAACCTCATTTTGCATCTCCATCGCTCGAATTTTTTTCTGAAACATCAGAATCCAAACCGGAACATAATATCCAACCAATCCTAGACCGATAGCAATCAGAAGTTCCCACCACTTTAAGTACTCATTTGATATAACTATCGTCTTTTCGATTATACGGTTAGATGTGGATGCAACCATTTTGTCATCAGCATCCGGCATTTCTTTTTGTATTGCGAGGGCAACTCTATCTCTTAGATTTTGTTTCACCCCCTTCAATTGATTAATTATTTTTCTATCAAACTCGGTAGTTTTGTTAGCCTTCGCTAGTTCCTCCTGAGAAAGCTTCCCAAACATCACTTCACTTTTTATTGGAGTATTCAACACGTTGTGTACAGTAAGTGAATGCATGTAAATGAAAGAAGAAAACATTCCTAGAAAGAGAACACTGCAAAGCAACAAACGCCGAACGAAAAACCATTCAATTGGAAGGGGAGAATTAGATTCTTTTAGCAAAAGATTGAGCTTGTATCGTTCCCTTCTATTTGAAGCAGGAATAATGCGATCAACAATAAATCTTATAGGGGGAATCTCGTAAATCCGCTTTTCCCATTTAAACCGTTTTGTTTTCGCAACATATTTACCTTCATTTGTTTCTTGTATCTTCCTAAGTAATACATAAGAAACAACAATGATAGTAAAAACGGATATTTTAGTGATGATTCCTAACTTTGATGTATAGAAATCAGTCATGGCTGGGAAATTTCCGCGCGCCCAGGTTTCAATAGCTTTTGTGAACAAAACCGGGGTTATTGCTATGATGGTCAAACCTCGAAGATAGTAACTCAGTTTTTCCCTACGTAATATTTCAAGATTTATTTCTTTCTTTAGTCTGTCAAGAGCTGTTAGAAACATAGATGAACCATCTCTTAATTTTTTGTCACCAAACTCTTTTATTAAGAAGGAAATTCCAGCGAAAACCTTGAGAAACCGATTGGGTGCTACTTCGTAATAATTTTCGAGTTCCTTTTCCGGGTCTATATCTGTAAGAATTTCATATACTCGTTTTGCATGGAGTGAAGCCTCATATGATTTCGCTTCCGCAGCATCAAAGATTGCCTCTTCCACCATCCCATGCTGGTGAAAGTGATACCGGACATCAGACAGCATATCGACAAATTGTTTTAACAATCGATCCTCTACTTTATTAATGAAGGAATCCATCAGACTTCCATGAATGACCAATGCTCCTAACAACACCATAAAGGTGGTTAGAAGATCTCGATTGATGAAGATTAGAAAGAGAACCGTAACAGTGATTATGGTGAGAGTCATAAACACTATTCGCATAGTCATTTTTCGTAAAGTAAATTCATCATAAGAATGAATATTTGAAATCCTTCTCCGAACACGTGCGACGTAATTTTTAATGCCAGGGATTCTAACAGCTTTGGAATACGAAGATCTAAAGAATTTATCTAAGTTCCTCTTATTTTTAACTCTTTTTGGATTGATCAGATCCCTATAATAATTTGATTCCTGAAGGTCGCTGCTATTATCGATCTTTCTGGATATCACTTTCATTGCAATGAAGGTAAAGGCAAACAGAAAAATACTTGCACCAGCGATGGTTAACAGTAGAGAAGTCATGATACTTCACCCCAATGTTCTTCCAGAAATGATTTAAATCCTTCGGTATCCTCTGGAGACATATGGTCTATCATTTCAATTCTGTTTCTTTCAGAGATTTTATTTACCGGTACATACCTACCTTCACGAAATTCAATAATGTTTCTCGGTTCGTAAAGTTTTGGTGCTGTAACTCTCTCGTAATACTCACGCTGAGTGTCGAAGAATTTTTCGAATTTATTCTCCAGCCCTATGACTTTTTTATAATTATCCGGAAGTGGTGCAAGTTCAGTCGGAATACATTCAGTGATACGTTCGATATAACGTCTTCCGTCAAAATCCTTTTTGAGATGAATATCAAAATTGAGGACATTAACAACTTGTTCTTCCGCAATGGTTTCATCATGGAACATTCCAGTTTTCATTAGTGAGTTCCGAAGAGACATTATTAATGCTTGAAATGTTTTAGCATGATGCGAAAACAAAGTGAATAAACTTGCTACCTGACTCATTTGAATCATCCATGCGGCCACCGGATCCGTTGCCACTTCTCCCAAGATGTTCACAGAACCATCGGTTTTCTTTTGAATATCTAATGCTTCTTGACCAGAAATTTGGTCCGTTTCTCTTAAACTCAGTATGTTTCTTTCTTTGTAGATCTTACGGAGGTGGAGCTCAAATGCCATTTCTTGAACACGAATAGTATGCCAAGCATATATAAATCTGACCATCGCCATAATCAGTGTGGTTTTACCTGTTCCCTGTGCACCAGTTATAGCTGTAATTCGTGCGCCCTTGACAAGATATTTTATCAATCCTATTGGTAAATCTGCGTTTTCTTCTTTAATTAGTTGATCAAGAGAAGCGTTAGGCACATCAAATTTCCTCACGAAGAACGCCCATGTTTCTGCTAATTTAGGTCTTAGTACGACTACCCTACTTCCGTCTTTCATTTCATTTACCATATACCCATTACTCTCCGAAAGCTGGCCGGGATTATTATACTTATAGATATTTTGGCAAACACGTTTGAGTTCGTGTTCACTTCCAAAGGTTAGAAAAGATAAATGTATGGATTTCCCCTTAAAGAATATCCAAACGCTATCATGAGCATAAGGTACATCTTCAGATTTCATCTGCTGTATGTAGTGATCATACTCACCAACCAGATGCATAAAAGATGTTGGCAAACCCGAGACACCACCAGAAACACCATCAATATTCATGTCCCTTATCTCGTCAGTTGGTCCGAATCCTTTGAGTTCCTGGTACACCCTTTGAACAACTATATTGAGCTTGTCTTCAAAGTTGATTCCTTTAAATTCTTTTTGAAAAACATATTCAATTTCCTCTGATGTAATAATGTAAGAAGGCGTCTTACCTTCCTCTATTACATTTTTCAAATGATCAAGATTATGATTTTCAATTAATTTGGTGAGAGCATCGAAACCAAATTTCTTTTTGTATTGATATAGAAGAATTTCGAATTTATCCTGTATAGTTAAGCTTTTTCGATCATCAAACGGTATTACTAGATTAATATTGTTATCATTAAATCCATAAGTCTTGTATAACAGATCAAACAGAAAAGTTTTAACATATGTTTTGTCGTTAATGTCACCGTAAACGCATCCTTTTAAAGCCCTTTTTAGCTCTACGCGTTTCCGCTTTAAACGTATAAATTCCTCTTCTGTTAAATTCAAATCCATAAGATCGGATTTAGCGAGTTCGTGTAAAGTTTCCTTGATGTATTCACGTATTTTTTCCAATGAAAACTTCGCATCGCCTTCTTCTTTTCTCGGGGCAACAAATTTTCTGTCAGTAAGCTTGAAATAAAATAGTATAGCGGCTATTAAAATCATTACAACTATTAGGCTTGTATTGATCAAGTAGACTGATATCATTTACTCTCCCCCTGACTCAAGTCTTCCAAGTTTGAGGTCTAACTTAGCAGAAATCGCACGCGAGAGTTTATTCACTTCTGCGAAAAAGGAGCTGTTTTCATGTGAAGAAGATATGTGTCTGTTTCTCAAGAAAAAATCCAACACATTACTATCATTGGTAGCATCTAAGAATGAGCTGCAATGAGGAACAGTATATATTTTGTTTTTCAGTCGATATTTTCTTTGAATATTCTTAACACTATACTTTGATTGATCATCATACTTCCCAAGAACAAATAGGTGCTCCTTTTGATTTAGAATTTCTGGATACTCCTTGTTTTCGAAAAATGAATTCAATACTGTTAAATTCTGATTTAGACAGACAACTACCAAATCACTTTCCTGCAATACCGTTTTTGTTAGCTCATTTGTTACTCCACTAGGGACATCAATCAATGTTAAATCATAATAATTCTCTGCATTTCTTAAAATAGCTGGAACTGCTTGAATAAGCTGCTCATGAAAATCTTGATCTGGTTTTGTTGTTCCGTAGAGCATATCAAGATGTCCTTTAATTAATGGAGTAGTGTTGTCTCGAATAGACTCAGGTGTTAACCTGTTACTTTTTGCAAGTCTTTCCAATGCATCAATCCCATAATCCGTGAAGGAGTGTGATAAATGGTTTGAATCTACAGGTTTTTTATATGAGTTTTCAAGGGTCGTTTTACGCCAATGAGTATGTGTAATTAAAGTTTTAATAGGCGTATTCATACCGATATTTGTAGCCGTAGCAATTAGATTCGATGTTGTAGCAACTTGACCGTCTCTAATTCCCCAAAATGCAACCGTCGCCAATCTTATCCCCTCCTTGCAGTTTTGAGTGCATTGCTGATCGACTTCTCATCAACAATTTCACTATCCATTAACAAACCAGCTAGTGATTTTCTATAGTGTCCTGAAAATCGCTTCAGGTTCGAACGCTCATCATGTACATTTTCAACATATCTTTGGTAGTCAACTTCATCGAAGTTAAACAAGTGAATAGTATCTGTGCGAAGGATTTTCGGATTATCGAAGAAATCATAAATAAAATCCTCATCCATATGGGTTGAGATGTAATTATTAACAATCAGTGTAAAGATGTGCGATTCATTCTCTCTTTCTTTAAACAAATCTTCTAGAATAGCTCGTGTTCTTTTTAAAGCAGACTTTTCGAGTGTTGAAAAAATATAAATTTTATCGAACTCATCAAGAGAAACATCAGATATAAAATCGCTATTATCAATATCGATCTGTATGTAGTCATATTCATTCAAATTGACTTTGTTTAAATGTTTTTTGTTCAACGCACAGTCAAACCCCTCAAACTCGATAAGGTCCATCTTCTCCGTTATTTCAGGTATTGATGCAGCTACATCTCCAGATTGTGTTCCATCTACATAGAGACCTTTTAAGCCAGTTAATGAAACTACCTTTATCAGGTTTAGAAGGACCGATGTTTTATCTACAGAACCTATATATAATATTTTTTTCATGTTTTTCACTCCCATCTTTTTAAGGGTTTATGGCGTCTTGATTCTGCTCAAAGATATTCTGCTGTTTGTCTTCTGGAATTGAATTATCTGTTGTCGGTTCTAAAATATTGCTTTTTTCTGTTGGATTTGTCCCATTCGATGAGTTAACACCTTCATTGCTGGACTTATCGTTTAATTGTTGTTCTTCATTTCCAATTGCACTACTTGATTCATTCTGAGAAAAACCATTGGTTCCGTTATTTACTTGATAACTTGTGGCCCCTGTGGTGTACTTCATTTTGTCCACCTCATTTAATGAAGACAAATCTTTATCAAGTTGATTTCGGAGACGTTTGTTCAACTCAACCTTTGCGACTTCTATGATATTCGGATCATTTTGCATGAGTTCAAGTACTTTATTATTAACTGGATATGTTGTTATCGCCTTCTCTTGGAATTGTGGATCCGTATAAGTTAGGGCATAAATTCTTGCGCCATTAATAAATGCGTCCACTATGGCACTCGACATGGTTAGAATTTCGCTTTCATTCATTTCATACCAAACGGTCCCAGTAGCACCTACGAGTTTTTGAACCTTCTTTTTCGATAACACAATGTAATCATGCCCTGTAGGAAAGTTGATCCTAACATCTACGTATTGGGCATTCGCTAAATCTGAAGGAAGTTGCATTACATTAAACTCTTGATATCTGAGATCATTTGGTGTCACGCCCTCATCGTAAAGAATACTGGGAATAATCGCTGTATTCTTTGCTGCATCGATCTTAATCGTTTTATTTACTATTTCTTTAGGGTCTACTAGACTATTTGCCGGCACTTCGTCCTCATTTAATTCAACTTGTTGAAGATCATCAGGCTTAATTTTTGTACCTGCTTGAATATCTTTCTTAAGCAGCAAAACAGACTTCTTTTTTTCTTGTTCTGCAATTTGAGCTGCTTTCATCTCATCAATCTGTTTTTGATAGGCAGCACGTATTTCATTTTCTTTCTTTGTTTGCTGAACACCGTTGTATACCATTACTCCTCCGAATATAGAAGCAGTCAATACAACACCGGCTAAGCCTGCGATGATTAGTTGCTTGTGCCTTGGACGAATCTTTGACATTTGTATTTATCCCCTCTCAATTCCTTAAAAATAGAAAAGCTATGAATATTACAATTAATAAAGAAATAACAAATCCATATTTTAGATGTTTTCTGTTTCGGTTCTTACTCAATGAAACCGGGGCCAAACTAAGTATTTGTTCAAACATTTCATCAGAAATGTCATTCTTTCTGAATGGGTCCGGATGATACGGCAATGCAAAAACTTTCTCCCTAGATAGGTCACTTTCAATATCCGATCTGGTTTGTGCATCAATCAAAGGGATTACTATGTTCCATTTTGTTTGATGATCAAAAGAATCTGTTGCTGATAGAAACTCTTTTAAATGACGCTGTTTCCACTCACTTCCACAAGCTACAACTATTTGTATATCTGATCTCAAAAATTCTTCAAAATATGAGGTTTCTTCATATCCCCCTAGATCAAGAACAACAAAGTTGTACTCTGATGAAAGAAGTGAAATTAGATTTAGATCCGTATTATCAGATTTGTAAAAATCAACTCCATCAATGTCAAATTTTTTTGTGTTTAGAGTGCGACTAATATCTTTTATTCCTTCATATGCCAGTTCAACATATTTAAAGTCACTGCTTTCATTGCACTCTACTATTGCAACCTTGTTACCTTTTCTTGATAAGAAGTATGAAAGTGATATTGCACTGTGCGTTGTTCCGGTACGTATCTGTGCGCCCAAGACAGCGATTACTACAGAACCAAATACTCTGTTCCTTATTATGATTTTTTCCTTAACTGTGGGAAACGGTAGTGTGAAGTCTTCAATTGAATCATCAATTATAAGAGGTCGTTCTACTTTTCTATCATCTTTTGTACTTGTTATATGCTCTACAATCTCATCATTCTGATTTACTCCTGATTTCTCCTGATCCTCTCCCTTTAATCCTCGTTCTTTTTTATTTGTCGATATCGTTCTTCTTTCTGTCTTTACTGAAATTTCGTTCCCACCATTATCAATTTTGCGCCAGGCGATATCCTTGCTGTACTCCCGATATTTTGCCACTTCTGCAAATTCTTTTGATTTTTCAAAGCAATTCATGATGTCAACAATGCTAATCGTGCTATTTGTTGCTGATCTTACAAAAATGTTGTAAATCCCCATGTTCACAAGTTCTGCAAGTAATGGATGTCCCTCAGATTCGTTTGAAAGAACTACTGTCCTTATCTCACTGTGCCTAGTTCGAATGGACAGAAGAACATCAGAAAGGTATTCCAGGCGTTTATCATTTAACTTGTATGCAAGGTCAGTAATTACAATCAGTCCAAATACCGGTTCGTCATTTTCATAAGCTTCCTCTATTGTTTCGATTAAATGCTCAGCCACAACGACCGATTCAATTACTTTAAAGCCTTTAGACTCAATAAACTTCTTGAGCTTTGAACCAAAATCCGTGTTTTGAGTCGCTATAATTATCCTTCGGGTATCACTCGGCGTCACAATTCACCAACCTCCCAAATGCTTTCCCCAAGTACTTCATTAATTGCTTTTTTTATTTCCGGGTGTGGCTCTTCTTTGCTTTTTTCATATCTAGAGATCATTACCTGGTAAACTCGGAGTTTATCATTCCTTTTTTTAATCTCCCCAACAAGATCCTCTTGGGTCCAGCCTTTTCTTAGTCTGATGATTTTTAGTTTTTCAGCTGGGCTTTCAACAATCATCAACATACACCTCCTTAGTCGATATTTTAGAGACACAAAAAAACACGCTAACCAACCCTATGTAGGGTTTGATTAGCGTGCTTCGCTTTTGAAAAGATATATGGAGTTTTTATTTAAACACTTTGTCACAAAACAATCCTAGTACATTCTAAATGAAGTGTCAAACATCTTTTAGTCTTTTAGTTTAGTTATCTTCGAACGCTGCTTTCATTCGTTCATCTATATGATCATTGATATAATTATTAATGAATTCTAATTTCTTTGCAGTATCTTCTTTTTTTATTATAATGCCTGTTTTTATAGGATTAGCATTCCATTTTTCTTCTGCCTCATTTTTAAGTTCACGGGTTATTTTCCTTTCAGTATCTCTAATATTTAATTGTATTGTTCTAATAGCCACTCTCTCTTGAGCTTCTTTTTCTGCAGGGTCAGGTAATGCGAGCCTTGCTAGCCGTTCCTTTTCTTCATATTCCTGACGAATCTCATTTCTCATCTGGTCCATTTTTTCATTTAAAAGATCACCCATAGCTCGTAAAATGCGTTCTTCAGCTTGGAGTATATCCATAGTATTTGAATCTGCGGAATTTTCATCCTCAAAGTATGTGACTTCAGGAAATTTTTCTCTTACATACTCGGCAATAATCTCATTAGGTATCTTTTTTCCGTATTTTTCTCTTACCTCATATATAAATATTGCTATATTGATTTCGAGTTGTGATAATACTCTCTCTCTCTTCCCTTTTGTTCTGGGTAGAGTGTGAACTTTTTGCTTCTCTAGTTCATTAAACCAAGATCTTAAAGTGACAACCGGTATTTCTATTCCTTTCTCCTCTTTCAAATACTCTTGTGCTTTCCCAAGGGTCCACATCTGTGGTAGTTGTTCTTCTTCCACTTTGATTCCATCTCCTCTCCTCAAATATCAGTTTTATATTAGTGATATAGACTATAATTTGGTTTACGATAGTTTACCAAAAACCTCTATCTATATTATAGCCTATAAATATTCAAGTTAATAGATTCTATACAGGTTTTAGATTCTACAAATATATTAGTTATAGGTATGCAACGTACTAATTCCTACTCTTATAGATATCCTATATAATCGGTATAGTATATATTATAAGTCTCAAACACAAATATAAACTCTGCATATAAACTTCTATAGAATATATATATACAGAGTTTATTTAATGTAGGAATATATTACTTTGGTATAGAATATAGATAGAATAATAGATTTGATGGTCCACTATATCTTATATTCTATACTTCCTCGCGATATAAGTTAGATAATCAATATAGTCTACATTTATCAGTCCTCATCTATAACACTTATAGGTTGCAAAACCCCTATAGTCTATATATAGTAAATCTTCGGTTTGCTTCATATAAACTATATACCTCCTATAGGATATATTATGTAAAGGATAGTTTGTTACATATAGTATATATTTTTCGTATAGGCTATATAATCTTTCGCAAAATTCCTTTTCTTTCCCTCATTCATGTGATATAATCCAATTAAGTTAAATCAGTTAATTTAAGTTAAGTTAACTCAGTTGAGTTAACTTAACTGTAAAAATCATAAATTTGGAGGGTAATTCTATGGAAAAAAAGACATCTATGCTGCAAGCAGGATCGGACGCAGGAAATACTCGGCAAAAAACTTCTTATATTGATGAGACAGGGAATGTTGTCAGCATTTCTTTTCCTACACTAATGGCTCCGGGGAATTCAGTGGGTGACCCACTCCGTAAAGAGTCAAAAGATCTTTCGATCACAGACCGTTTACATGTATACATACAATCAAAAGCTCTTTCCGGAACCTATTATTATGTAGGGGATTATGCAAGAGATAAGAAGGGTATGGTTCAACCCGATGGTGCTTTTAAATCATCCAGTGAACTTCACATTGTTACTCAACTGACCGCATTAGCAATTATTGCAGCTTCAATGAACAAAGAACGAATTGATCATTTCTACTCTGGCGGCCTTCCTATTGAGGAGTTTAAAATCGTAGGTGAATCGACATTTCTTGAACGTATAAGCGGTGAGCATGTGATCGAGTTCTTAGATGGTATTTATAATGGAAAAGTTATTACTATCAATATTACTGGCGGGATTGTTAATATAGAGGGCGCTACTACATCACTTGCACTCACAAACAACATCATTGAGAACAAATTAATAGAACTGCCTAGTGCTAAGATCTTTGATGATGAAGACTACTGTATTGGTGATTTGGGAGCCGGCACCACTGATGTAGCACTGTTTGAAGGCGATGGGCTTAATGGTATTAATAGTACGAATTATGATCTTGGGACAAATAAATATATCGATGAAATGATAAATGAAATCAATGAAATAGATGAATTCAAAGAGGCTCGGGATTTCCTCAAGGAAAACAATATGGATGTCACTTCTCCTTATACAAACCGCGAGCAATTTTTACGGCAAGTGGTTTTTCCTGAAATAGCTACAATGCTAGCAGATAAAACAAATAAGTATCAGCCTACATTCAAGGTTTCCTGGGCTAGTAAAAGAAATGTTATTGTTACAGAAATCGTGTTAAAGCACATGAAGTCTTACTACGACGAAGTTGTAAAGCAACTAAATTTATTCGCTCTTACAAAAGCACCAAATGTAAATAACTTTTTCTTAGTGGGCGGTGGTTTGCTCTTTGCTTATTACTATTTTAGAAACATTGAATTCTTTAAATTACCTGATTTAGAAGTCCGGCCTGAAGCTCAGTATTTTACAAGCAGAGCGTATTTGATTAGTTCCTATATTCAAAACCTTGTTGCCTCTCTATAAAATTGAACTCTATACACAAAGTGGAGGGAGGTAAGACGCCCTGCAGGCGGTTTAAATATGAAAGAAAAAGCAAAGGAATTTAAGAGGGGGGTTGGCTTCACCTTCACTCCCTCGCGTATACCTGATGCCGGTGAAGTGGATTTCATTGATGAGTTAAACCGAATTTTAGCACTAAGCAATCTAAGTCAAAACAAATTTACTGAAATTATGCTGAAAGAGGCAGTTGAGTATCAAAAGATTAAGAAAACCCAAAAATTCAAGGATCTTTTTGAAACAAATGAGCAAGGGTTGATAATAATCGATGAGGATGATAGCACCTCTAATTTAAAAAAACCACTAATACAAACCGTAAACTCAATGGAACTAAACCAAAACGCCCACAGTTCATCAACATCTCAAGTTAAAGAAAAGGATGATTTTGAACATTCGCAAATGAAAGCTGTTGAAGATAAAAATTCTTCAGTTAATTCGAAGGATGTCGTTAAAGAACCGGTAGTTAATGATGTCTTAAGAAAAGCGATGGAAAGGGCAAATAAAACAAAACTTAAATCATAGTACTTGATGAACAAAGGACCTGATATAAATCAGGTCTTTTGTTTTGTATAAAATTAAAGGATCATGGATCCTAGAGAAAAGCCCCTCCTAAATAGGTACAACTAAATTAAAAGGTGGGTCAGAAAAATTTATGATATTTCCTTAAATTCTTATAGATCAAATCAGTATTTTATATTGGAGCACTTATCTTTTAAGATGTGCACCCCTTGAACACATTGGGTATATCCTTCCGATGATTTCGAGAGGGTGCATTTTACATTCTTGGACAAAGGAGAAATTGGAATGAATCATAAAACGCCATTTAATAATTATCCTTAACGAATTATGCGAAGAGAGGAGAGAACTCCTAAAAACGACTACAGCATAAACGTAATGTATGCATCGTAATTGAAAGAGGAGTTAACAAATGAAACTTTAATATCGTCACATTAATGAATAAAGCATATAAACTCTTTCTTTGAATCCCAATCACAAAAATAAGATATTACTCAGAATGTTCAAAGCGGCATTGATATCGTTCCTCAGACAGAGTATTTTTCCAATTTGCCAAGGGCACGAATTTGGGTCAGTCGAATATTAGCTAGCTAACCCTGAGAACTCATTATTAGCGATATTAGGTATGTTGCGTGGATGTTCCATAGATCCCACCTTTGATCATAAAGAAGAAATCTATACGATGAGTAGTCAGTTTAGAAAGGTATTTACAAGCATCCTCCATCTCAATAATCAATTAAGTTAACTTAATTGATTTAACTTAAATTAACTTAATTGATACTCTGGATTCATATTTTTTATATGTCTGTTCTGAAGTCATTCGAGTTCATTAGCAGGTGCATTTATAGTAACTAAAGGGTTTCTTGACAAATCAAATAATGAAAAGCAAGTCAGTTTCATAAATAGAACGCAGCAAGAGAAAGAAAGCTAATTAGTGGAATTTATAGTGGAACAATAAGTGGAATCAAAGGGAGACATTCCACAAATCATTCTTCTTTCTAATCTACTACGCATTCCATATGAATGTATTTAATGAATTCTCTTGTTACTTGATGTCTCGTTTAGAATTTGTTAACTTTTTCATGACACGAATGACATTTAACGAAGACGTGAATAAATACAGTAGAAGGTACGCATGATTTTATGCTCTTAAGCTGCTGTCCGGAGGGATGATATTTATGCCTAGTATTGGTGCATACTACTTCAGCAAAACGGAGGTTGATATAATCTCATCATTGTTTATTTTTAGAAGTGGTACTGCGGAGCAGGTTACTTATATGATCCAACCCGAGCTGGCACCAGAAGGCTTTGCAAATAATGCAGGGAAACGATCTGTTTATACCGGTAGAATAAAGTACATTGCAAAAACACTTAGCGGTTTGCAAAAAAAGGGTCTTGTTGCGCTAATGAAACCAGTACACACAATGAAATTCGTTTATTATTTAACTCAAGAAGGCCTCAACTGTGCATACTCAATCTTCGGAATTGAAGAACATTCAGCTAATCTAGCGAGTGGCTGGCCATGCGATTATGGGTACTTCGAATACACTCTCTATAAGCCATCTCTGGATAGATTCTCACATCACGACCTCTCACTTAACTATCACCTGCAAATGTTGAATTTCGCAGCTCTAAGAGGCTTCAAATACGAATTCATTGATAACCGATATGCATCAAGGGAATTTTATACGAAGAAGCAAGGCAAGAATGTAAAAAGATATTTTCGACCTGATGGGGAATTTAAAATTAATGATAAGAATCACTATTGGCTCGAAGTCGATATGTCCACTGAACGCGGCGAAAAATTGGCAGATAAGTTTGAGTCCTATCGAGACTACCTCGATGTAATCTCTGAGGGAATCTCCTTTTCAGAAATCAATGAAACACCAAGGTCAATTGTTTTCCATTCGTCAGCGACTTATATAACCGTAAGATGGATCTCAGTATTTAATGCTTTCATGAGTAAAATGGAAAAGTATACGCCGTTGATTAACTTCAGACTAACAAACAATTCAACACTTAGTAGGGCTGCAGATGCTGAGGTTAATTCAAATTCATATCTAAATAAGGTTAAAACCAACATTCAAATTCACTTGAAACGCGAGTCTGGATTCGTGGGGCTTCCAGATTCCCGCTCCAGTTCACCTAGCTTCATCAAATTGTTATCAAGTGATGAAGATGCTTTAGGTTGGTCTCCTAACATAGTAATCGTCGAGAATTCTGACGGCTCTAAACAAATCCTACTTTTTGAACGTCTTGAAGGACTTGAAAGCTTGGGTATTGCCAGGATTATTGATTTAAACAAGAAACTTCAAGAACTAGAGATAGGTAGAAGTGGACAAATAAAAGAAATTATCCCTATTTTGTACTACTATGACATAACCCCTGATGAGACAACGGTCAAAGGTACAGGCGTTGATATGGTGCTCCGAAGGACGTTAAGTAAACTGATCGTGCATGATGCTAAGAACAATCTATGGTTTGACGGTTTTAATAACATTGAGATAAAGGGAAACCCTTTAATGTATCGAAGAGACTAGACACCTTTAGCTATCCAGTCTTCGAAGCCATATGGTTCTAATTAAATTAATAAGATTTTCCAAAAAAAAGGGCGTTGTCAGTCATCCTTAATACGACGCCTCTTTTTTTTAAGCTCCGGAACTATTGCAGCAACAATTCTGTTTGTGCTATCTGAGAATGCCTCTTCACAAAAAGTTTCCATCACACGGCTAGTGATAACTTCTGGTGTTAATTCATAATCCACATCTATCCGTTCATTAATCGCGTCACAAATCATTTGCAATTGATAATACCTATGTCTATGCATTCGATATGTTACTTCCTTGTACTTAGAATTTTCTTTCCACCATTCTTGAAGCGATTCAAAAAACATAACAACCCCCCCCGATCTTCAATCACAAAACACTCCATACACTACGCTTCTGATTGTTCTCTGTGACGTCAATCCTTTTAGGATCGTAGATTCGATCACTTTCTTGTACAATATGGATGGCCTTAACCTTATCTTTCTCAAGCTTTTCTTTAGTCTTCTTAGGGAATGCTAGGTCTGTAATAAATAACTGAGTATGTGGTCTAGGTATAGGTGCATTGTAGAAAAGGTCATCATAATTAATGTTCGGTGCAACACGGTGAACCATATCCTTAGTGTGCAGACCATATCTTAATAAAGCATGCGTAGCATGTGATAAAAAAGATGATCCAAGCGCTATTTGAAACTCTGAGATTTTGTCATACAAGCACTTGTTCACTCGTACTTTAAACCGATCCCGCTTCCCGTTAATTTCAATGTAGCTATCTATTAAAGCAGCGTACTCATGTCCTAAGAATACTTGATTACCGTAAGAGAAGTTCCGTTTGAAATAAGGAGAGAAAAAGCGAATACATTCTTCACTTTTAACAGCACATTCGATTAAGCGGACTCCAACTTCACCCTCAGGAATCTCTAGGTGTCGCGCAATTCTGTGTATCCACACACGATAGGTATCAGGTACATATGGAGCTATAGAATGTTTCTTATCTGATCTAACTTTACGGCTGGCACTATTCATACCCATCACTCTCATCATCCCCCATCGGAAATTGCGAATATAACAGGCACTCCGTTCCCTAGTGCCTACTTTAAACATATGCCCGTCCAAGTATATTAGAACCTCACACTGGGCATAATAAGAGCAATATAGTAGGGCGTGGAGGGGTATGGAGATGCACAGTACTAAAGAACTTAAACTAACACAAAAAGAACTAGAGCTTTTAGCAAAAGGGTCAATAGAGACAGCCAAAAAGCTCGGCTATACTCTAAAAAAGAAAAAAAGAACTCGTCCATGAAGGACGAGTTTCTTTTTTAATATCAGAAAATAAATTGATTGGAGAAAATATTATTAGGAGCTGAAGCTCCAAACTACTTAATGCTATCTATTTTGAAAAAAACACTTAGAAACCCTGTATCATCAAGGGTTTTACCCTCACTCTTTTAAGAAAAGGGATAAAAGAAACATAAACTTATAAAGGTTTATGACGTTTTCGTGTATAATGAAATACGTAAACGTCCAGCTAAACAAAGGGGGCTTATTAGTGTGTCTATAATTGATAGCTCAGAGCAACAAGTCATGATCTTAAACAAGAAGAAAGAAGAGATATTAGCACATAAGGAACAGATACCTGATGCACCCTATCACTTATTCAGCATCAATGCGATGATTAGGGATGCAGAAATGCGATATGAACGTCTCAAAGGTAAGTATACATCTATAAAATGCAGTCAGTGTAATCAAGCAGTAGATGATGAAATGAAATCGATTAATCTCGGACGCAATATCATCTGTGAGCGATGCATTAAAACAATTGGTCAAGTAATGAATACGACTGAATTCGAAGATAGACATGGATTGAAAACAGGTACCGTCAAGCAAGATATTCATAACACACTTCACACCCTTCAAGGAACTGGGATAATCAGAAAATCAGGGAAATGCTGGCTTGTACATGATGTGCTTGCAGAACTCTATTATGATGCTGGTAAAAACAAGGCACGTCTTGAAATGTCATGGGTAGAAGAGATGGAAAGACACTTATCCTCACTACAGACCCAACACAAAATTCTTAATGATATTAAAGGTTCATTAACTGGCGCTACATTACAATTATTTAGTCTAGATGCTCAGATAAAGGATTATGAGAATCGTTTAAGAATAGTAAAAGGAGGGACTTTACCTTTTCGATGTTCGCAATGTCTCGGATGGATAAAAGAGAAGGGACTCCCAGTATTAATTAGTCATTTTACTCTTTGTGACAACTGTAAAGATACGATCCAGCAAGTTATGACCTCAAGCGAAGCCGAAACTAAATATAACCTATTACCAGGTCGAATTAGAAAAGACATTCACAAAGGTAATCTAGAAAAGTATCTTGAAAATGGTCTACTCCGTCAATCAGGGGGTATTTGGCTTTTTCATGAAACGATAATTAAGCATCACTACTATCCTGAAATAATAACTCCATCAAATAAACCAGAGATCCCATCATCTTTGCTAGCACGATCAGCTGCTGTGTTCCAAAATTCAATGGAAGGGAGATGACCCATGATCGTTGAGTCGAGGAACAGGACTTAGGAAGCACTCTTATAGTAAATATTTTAACTAGTACATCCTTAAGCATGTTGAATAGTTGTTGAACCTCACAAACAAAGATATTAACCGCCTAAACAAAAAAGACCCCCCATTAAAATATTGGAGGTCTTTTTCCCGCTTCATAGGATACCTCATCTTACTTTTGATTTAGCCAATCCTGTTCGATCAATCCACTCATCTAAATCATATTCATATCCTTTATCAAGCTTTTTCTGTTTGATTGTTATGAGCTTATTATAGATCAAGGGAAAGTGGTCCCATTTTGTGAAAATGACTTTGATTTTTGTTCAATCAAATCGTAATGAGAACACTATGACCGCTGAATACGATTAATAACCTTTTTTGATTGGATCTTTCTTAATTATGTTATTCTTAATCTCATTAATCTCCCGCTTCAATTAATTCCTCTATTATGCATTATTCTGATTCTTTCATTACAAGTGATTTATTGGAGTCTTTATTTCACTATCCAAGTCAAGAAAACAAATTCCCGGAGTTGAATTAGTAACCGATAACCTACGCCAGGACACTTGTAGCACCATCGATTTTTATTATTTCTCATACTATTTTTCCGAAATAATCCACTGAAGCGGGTGTTATATATGGATTTTAATGACTCTTGATAGATATATACCCCGTGATTATACACATTTTAAATGGACTTATATGATTTTTATATGTGTGATGCTCGAAATCATAAGAAAGGATATCTTACATACACCGGTCTCACCTCACTATAGCTTCTGAAGCATGGTCACGTTTTAAGGGACTTGGTTTCTCGAAGTTCTGATAACTGTGATATACTGTGGCGGATCTGAACTAGTTAAGCATGGGGGTACTCAATGGAACTCGGAAACGTAGTGGATAGATTCTTGATAAGAACCGTTCTTTTCTTGACGATTTACGTTATTGTAATGTGTATCGTTATTCTGAAACAAGTAATGTAAAGCGTAAAGCAAAATGCTACTGCAGTACATGTATGGTAAATTAAAGAAAATCTAAGATAATTGAGGTGAACTTTATGGTGTCTAATAGCAAGCGTAAGAATACCCAACCCACGGGAGACAATACCGCCAAACTTGCTTTAAAAATTTCAGTTATGGCAGTTATTATGTTCGCAATAGGCGGGGGAGTGCCACTTGGATTAGCCTTGTTTGGCTACCTCAACCAGTAGCATTTAGATATCTATGTCCAGTAAAGACCGTGCTTAGTACACCTGCCTTCTTATTGTTATGTGTCCTAAACCCCTCAGAACTGGTGTGCTTAGGCATTCCCTAGCTCCGACTACTCCGACGCATCTTTCGGCGTTATGAGTTTCATTAAATATTAGCCATTTCTCCGCTCAGAGCCCTTTGCAGCTTATCTACATAGCACTCACTAAAAATCCATAGGTTGTCTTCCAACGAATCATGCGATCTGCATTCGTGTCTACCTAAGTGGTTTCGTAATTGATAGCACCCCACTTCGTTCTCCACCCTTACGATTGGCAGCTAGAAACCGACATTCAGGTAGAAAAGCGTTACAAGGACAGTTGCAACAGAGGTGAATATGTCCCCCGCTCGTCTCGACTTCACTAATAACCAGTTAACCATAGAATCTCACACCTGTTGGGAACACGATCCTCTTTGTCCTTTTGAGAAACCGGCCCTTCATTCAATCTCCGAGCTGACCCCAATACTCGGAGCTGCAGTGGCTACGCTACAGCCGAGGAGGTAATAGGCCATGATCCTGCCTGATCATGGTGTCAATAGACACAATACTATACAGACATCTTCAGCAGCCCGTGGAGTAAGAATACCGGCTCTTTTTTATTCCGAAATAGCTATAAAGGCCGTCAATGCTCATTCGTTGTAACCAAACAAGTACACTATGACTCAAAGAATCTCTTTATGTTCATAGCGTATTAATTTACCATCTCGATGGGTAAGTAAAATCAATTTATTTATCCATAACCATTTAAATAGCTGAAAGTATTCGATTTGATCCGATTTCTTGTCTTCGCTCTTCTGATAGTTACTTTTTCATTTCAGTTGAGAATAAGGTTTGTTATATTAGATTTACAACTAGTACATGACAAGAGGTAGAGGGGGAGAGGATCCCGCTCCAAGTTAAATCCAAACGTTTGCTTTAGGTTATAAATTAACAATTAGGGGCGATATGACGGTGATCAGAGACTTAAGAGAGACTATGCTATGTTCTACCTGCGGGGAGATTGTTATTGATTTTACAAAGAAATATGGTTATCACCTCCTGGAGTCGCAAGATGACTGTCATGAACAAACACATGATGGTATCGAGAGTCTAGATTGTGAAGGTTGCGATCGTGACATTGAAGAGGAAGAAGTGTATTTCATCCTCAGTGTGGACGATACCACCCTGAATGATATCGCTGATAAAGTGGGGGAGAATATATCCGGTTGCAGCTACTGTGAAGGGGAGGAACGTGCATATTTTGTACATGCTTTTAACGATGACCCCTTTGACCCGAGCTCTCGTATGGAAGAGCCAGAGGGTATGAGCGTAGAATCATATTTATTTGATCAAGATGTACCTGAAGAACTTCACTCGTTAATGACCAAACATTTAGAGTGTAAATGTGGACGTGGACGTGATGGGTATCGTCCTGACGACATTACCGGTGGCGTATTCTCTCCAAGTGATGAAATATACACGAAAAATGATGTTGTAGATTTCTGGGGCTATGATTATGAAACATTCAGTGATTTTAGCGCAAAATATGGAGAAAATATCGAAGTAGATGACTTGATAAATTTCAAGAAATACCTCAGTAAATATCCCATGCTCGCGTTAAAACACCCCACAGGAAGAGCTATTTATAGCACATTGGAAAAACACTATACGGCCAAAGAGTATCACGTACTGTCACCAGAAATCGGAACTTTATATCGCGGCCGAACTCGGAAGCGGGATAATTCTAATGTGTTTACCGATAAAGATATGTGGTCACCACCAGCAGGATTACCTCAACATGGTCGATATAACTGTATTGGTGTCCCAGTGCTGTACGTGTGCGATAACGTGGATGCGGTTCCTTATGAAATACATCCCACCCATGATGATGTAATCGACATTGGAGAATTTCAGATCCTTGAAGATGAGCTGCATTTATTCGATTTAGGATCTTTTGATCCCTATTTCCAGGGCTTCTTCAATGAAGAGAATGAAGAAACTAAGATCCTAAAACAAGCCTATCTTTTACCAAATTTTATAGGTACCTGCTGCAGTGCCATTGGATACCATGGGGTTAAGTATGAAGGCGTACATAGGAACCGCTTCAGCTATACGAACTTTGCTCTGTTCAATATTACACCTGGTAAAGACATTAAAGTAAATGAAGTTATAAGCTATTCACCACAATTCACAATAACAATGGAGAAAATCCCATTGGCAAGCTCTCTGAAGCCTTTGGAGGTCTTCTGACGAAATATGAAGAACCCCCACCTAACGGTGGAGGTTTTTTTCTATTCTTCGAGTATTTCCCATTTCACCTCCATTGATTATATCTTGAAGTAAGAGATCGGGGGCTAGCTCTAAAAAATCACTGATTCGCGACAATTTCGATATAAAAACCGAACGGTCATTATAAGTGGCGCGAAGTTTTACATCATGCAGCAGCGCAGAAAGAGCCGTGGCAGTATCAACATAGACGGATTCGGCCGGTTCTTCTTTTTCCCATTGCGCATCCATTGTTCCAAAATTCAAAACGAGGTGCGTTTTCTCCGGCTCACAATCCGGATGTTCTTTGTAGAAGAACCCCCCACCTTTGCGGATAACGGTAATCTTGATGTGTTCACTCACTAAGCGTGCAACTTCCCCCTCTTGAATTGAACCTAACATTTGTATCGTAGACATGCTCATCTACCCAGCCTCTTTTCATCTTTTCTTTTTATCATATCAGGATCACACTTCATCCAGTAGTGCCCCGCTCCAGTACAGAGCAAAGATAAAATTTCGTTCTTTCTCGTAATTCCAATCTGAATAATACATTGATGAAACCTGGTACTGATGTTTTCGACCGGATCTGAAAAGATGTTCTTTTTAATCGGGAAGAAAGAAATACCCGAATTGATAGTCCTAACTTTTGGGTGTCTTTCTCGATTTTCCACAAGCCGTGTACACTAAGTATATAGCGCTAATAGGAGGTGCATCTCTTGAACAACTATCTACCCAAACGTTGGGTATCAAATCAAAAAACTATCCGACGAGAAACAAAGATCATGAAGATTACGGGATGGATCGTTGTTATACTAATTGCTCTAATGGCAGTTCTATATATGCATGATATGTTAAAGGAGCGGGAGACCCTTTGTTTTATTGCAATAGCTTTTATTGTAATAACCCGCTTCTGTTGTTCTTATGGAAGACGAAAAAAGAGTATAAAAACGATCTCTGCACTAGAAGAGAGGGCCTATACGAAAAATCAAAGTGGACTAAGTTAATTTTCGGAAATCCAGCATTTCAAACATTGTTGGATCAAAGAGGGTTAAAGAGAATTTGATGCAAAAGGATGTATGTCAATGACAAGAAAAATTAACGAGCTCAGAATGATTCTTAACAATATTCCAGATATCAATGAAGAGGAAGAAGCAATTCTGCTCCAAGACTTATCCTTTTTAAAGGATTCATTTGAAGACGCACTTGTAAATTCAAACCAGGAGGAAATTAGATCATTTTTAAAGTCAAAAATCGAATTGGTAGAACGAACGAGTCTGATTGTTTTAAATAAATCGTATTCTGATCTCATGAACTTGGAACCGATCCGTAATCTGTACGCTCCTATTTTTGAAGAACAACCCGAGCCGGTCTCTATACATCTGTCCCTTGATCCATCTCTTGTTCAAGACTTAAGCGAAATTAAAAGAAAACATCCTTACGGAGAAAAATATTCTCTAGATGACTTTATAGTACTTTTGTTAATTGAACAAACGATGAAACATGAAAGTGCAAAGACCCCATCATTATTTGAGAGAGCCAGTCGAGCAGTATCTGTCATCTTCAATAGATGATTATCTCAGCTTTCAGTTATAGAATGTTGCAATTGCAATGATCCATGGAATTGTAATGAATAGCCTATGTTAGAGATCTTGAACGGAGAGTGGTTGTTTTGGTCCAAACGTATAGAGATTTCGAATTGCTTTTTACAAAGAGAGTTGTACCCGAGGAGTTAAAACCGTTTCAAGTCGTGGCTCAAGTAAAGACCTGTGATGAACGGTTCCATAAGCGACTTCAGAACGTACTATCCGATAAGTGTATAACCTACCGACAATTAGATTTGTTCGAGAAAATGTTTACTTTTTGGACTCGTCGACAATATACGTTCTATATCGGTGATGAGAGAGACTACCAAACATGGGCGGAAATGATTAGAAATAATCAAAGGGTCTTGGCATTGAAAGAACTGGTATCTCCAGAGGGCTTGATCTTCGATTTTAATAGTGAGGGAAAAATGGATGCATTTATCACAGAACTCGAAAAGGTTCTTACACCGTCTCTCAATCTCAGATACGACGAATTCATGGAACTTGTCCAGAAAGAAAAAGAGTATGAGGATTTGAATTCCCATCAAATAGGAGCTGGTATCCAATGAAAAAGCGGCAGCGGAAGAAGAATGAAAAAAAGTACATTACGATTTATGTGGATGAATTTAACTTAATAACCATGACCGATGAAGAAAGGAAACAGGCATGGGATGATTACTTAAAGTATCGGAAGAAATATGCTTTCCGGAAGAGATACAAGGATCTTAAAACTTCTAAACCTCTTATGTATGTCTTCCCACCTAGTCAAAGCATGGGGTCGCTTATCTCCGAAATTAGTAAAAGATCGAGGAAAGGGAATCAACCAGGTACAACGGTTTATCAAAATCAAATTGATTTTATAACATAAAGTAATTGTAAAATGTATTTTTATAAGCATGGCTTCAATCATACTAGCTGCTATTTTCTATAAGTTAGATAAGATATGTTGATGCTACGAAAGCAATGTAGGTTTGAACGTTGGCTAAAGAGAGGATATTTTTATTATGAACAATTACGGATTATTTTCAATTGAAAAACGTGTTCAACCAGCTTTGCCTGTTCCCTATATTTTAACAGTAAAGATTTCTGAGGAACCAAAAGGGTTTTACACGCGCTTATACACTAAATTTCAACACAATTCTATATATATTTTTAAAGAAAGAAACAAAAAACTATTTAAGAGAGAATCAATCCATTGGAAAGCAGGTTTAAATAATACAAAAATAATTAAAGGAATTGAATATTCAATCTATAGTCGTTTTCGTCGTGTCATGGGTTTTAATTTTGAAACAGAGATCGATATGATAGATGCTTATTTTGCTTTAGAGTGTTTTCTAGATGAAATTTTGACTAAAGAATTTATAGATTATCAAATTGCAGTAAATTCTGAAGCTAGAATTTCCAAATGAAACCCTTGGATTTGTTGGTTACATTCTATTAGGTGTTTTGATGATAATCGCATTGGCATTATAGTCTGTAATGGGCCCTCAAATATTCTCGGTTCAATGGTGAAATTGGTTGGGCTGAAATACAAAAATTGAAATGGGCTAATCAAATTAGCTCTAACATATTCGTTATGGAATCCGTTATAAACAGTGATAAAAAAAGGTGGAGACATATGACACAGATAAATCGAACAAGAACCAACATGCAGCAAAAACGCGAATTTTTCCGAGTCCCATATCATTCGGTGGTATCCATATCAACAAATGATGAAATCTTTCTCAATCATCCTACCAATGATCTTAGCGGTGGCGGAATTTCTTTCATCTCTGACCAGGAAAAAGAATATCGAATCAACGATCGAATCAAAGGAATTCTTTATATCGATAGGCAGCCTGTTACTTTCTTTGGCAAGATCGTCCGGATCGAGGATGAACGCATCTCAGCTAAATTTATTCATATCAACGAAAATCAGCGATGCAAGATCATTCAGGAATGTAACCGAGTCCAGTTGAAATATCGGAAATAAATGTGATCGATATGAGGGGGAGGTATCATCTTTATGCTTGAGATTTATGATAATGCTTTACTTTTTTCATCCGCAACTGCTTTTGTTCTACTTATATTCGAGATATTTTAATTATTGAAAGAGTGTAAGGAAACGGAGGAACGGATCTCTCTAGTACATACATTGTTTCATAAAAATAATAAAGTAACTATGACTTTGATTCGTATCATTGCATTCGGGCTGATTTACGTCTTTATTAGTAAGGGCGCATTTTCGGAACCGGTTAGAACCATAAGCACCATCCTGGCAGCACTATTCCTTACTTGGGTGTTTATTGTTGCACTTTCTTTGGTAACAGTGAAGAGATCCCAAAAGAAGTAAGTTTAAGAACTTGGAGTTCAAATTATAAATTAAATTATCAAGATATTGAATGATTTCATTTGACTATGATAGGATGTATTTATCTAACTGATGTTTATGTTGACTCTGGCATGCGCCTCAAGAGTCTTTCTATTAAGAAGCGCTCTTCCGAGCGAATGATCTCTCCCTTAGGCAGATACCCGCCTATTTGAATGATCGTTTGTAGGGAAGAACGCTTCTTTTTGCGTTCGTCACAACCCAATCATATCATCAAGAAAGGAGAGAATCAGGAATTAAATCTAGAATAGATAAGCTTTTTTGCAGAACTCTGAAGGAAGGTCAAAGGCAACTATAATACTGGAGGAATAAAGAATGAGAAGATACGATGAATTAAGCGATGATTTAAAAGAAATTGCAAGAGAGCTGCACCCAAATGATTTTAGAGAATGGTCATATAAAACACAAGGCGTTGAAATAGCTTTTAGTACAAAGTCTGGGTGTTATGATTTCAGAAAATGCGAAGACAGAAGTTGTATAAGTTGCGGAAAAGATGTTGAAGACGAAGAGCCATTTATTCACGTAAATATCTGCAAACAATGCCACGAAAGATTCCTGTTTTACACAAATAAATTGGAGAATGCTAATTATTAATATTATGAATCTGCATGGAATCCAAAGGTGAGTGCAGTATCTCATCAAATCGCTACATCAAAACATGAAATACAGAATATAGCATCATCAAAATTATAAATAAGGAGAATGAACAATGAATAATATTACCGTATCTCGCGTTATGACTGCTTATAAATCTGGAGTAGTAAAGCCAGGTTTTGAGGGATGGGGGAGCATAGAAAAAAATTGTGGCTGCGCGATGTCTGCGCTGGCCTTATACGAACAATCAGAAACATTCCCAACCCTTAAGCAAGTGCTTAATGTTTGTGAGTATTTTGGTAGTGATAGAGTATGTAAGGCACTCGATGTCAGTAAGCCGTATATGTTCGGCTTTACGGATGCATATGATGGCATGAGATTCGGACTAAGCCATCACGAGGGCAGTATTGATTACTGGGAGGATTTCGAAAAAGCAGAGTATCATATGGGGTTCGACCATGGCACAGCAGTTCGAATTGCTGTGTTCAATGAATACTTCCCAGATGGGTACGTTGTTACTGAAGGATCCCTTTGAGACTACGAATAATTAGGAAATAACATTATGACCCGCTCCGTTTATGAGGAAGCGGGTTTTACATGTGTTAATGAATACGAATAGCACAGCCGACAATATATCATACAGCTCTAACAATGAATATATCAGTTTTATATGTATACAATCAAAAAACAAAAATTGAAAGGATAGGTGATCTTCTATGCTCAACGAAAATAGTTTTATAGCAATTCTTTCGTTATCAATTCTCATTCTCATCACATTGATCGGACTCAAAAAAATTTCACAGCGATCTACGGCCAAGTGGAGTGACTTCGTTCTCTTACTTCTACTTATTCTGTTTTATTGTGTTATCTTTTGGATCAAACCGGTACTATTTTGGTTTAATTCTCATATTCTTTTGGGATTACTGATTTCTTTGAATTTAATATATCTTATCCATTACCTCAGTATTTGTATACTTTCAAAAAACTGGACAGATTCCGAAAAACCCAAAGAAAACGGTAGTCTTATTATAAAAGGTATGTACCGATTCGTGAGACACCCGATCTATAGTATGTTTTTCTTTGAAGGTTTCGTCTTTATGCTAATCTCTCCTTGGCTACTGCCTATCGCTCTTTGTGCAATGGGTGTTCCCTTTTATCGATTGATTCGTCTGAGGGAAGAGGACTATCTTATTGATAAGTTTGGGAAAGAATATCAGGATTATAAGGAGCGGGTAAAATACAGAATTATCCCTTATGTGTGGTAACATAGATGGGAGCAAATACCTTTCGTTAAGGAGTTCGCGAAATATACTGGCAGTTTTGAGTAAAGGAAGCAATGTCCTTAGAATGGGTTGAACACTCCATACAGGAAATCCACAAACACATATGTTTAAACGCTGATAGGTATGAGTGCAGCCTCTAAAATATCAAAAGAATGTTGAAGTGATAGTAAATGAGTAATAAAATCATGCTTTCACATTCGAGTTCAGCTATTCATGTTATTGAGTGAGACATAATTACTGTTCCCTAAGAGATGTCGTACAATTGTGTTTTTTTAAGTAGAAAATATCTGCAAAGGGAATCGCTTTCGAGCGGTTCCTTTTGTCGACAGTTGTTAAAAACTTGCATGTATTCTGTGAATCCGAAGCTGCTATATAAGACAATCATAGCCGACATTTGAATTGTTTAACGTCTAATGCTTAACCAAATGTCGAATGACAGCTAAATCTCATATTTCAACTGGACTAACAAAATCGATAGTTCAATAAAAAAGCGAGGTACTGAACATGGCGAAATTTAAAAACCTTAGACATAAACTAAGAAACGAGGTGCACTGGAATCCATTCAGTGATAAATATGATGCAGATAAGATAAGTCAAGACTTGGAAAAATATATGGAAGCAGGCTCGTTAGACCTGGACGATCCATCTGCATTAACGATCGTCAGAAAAGGCCCGCTTTTTCACTCCATTTTCAAGATGATATACGATTATATGAAAGATGCCATCGAGAAAACGAAGGCTCACCCAGAGCATATCATGAAGTTTCTAATCGCTATCGGTAATTCAGAAATTATTAAATTGAATAAACACATGGACGAGACTATACGCCAATTTAATGGCATTCGATTAGAAGAAGTCGCTAGTATTAAATTTGATCCGGGGAATGGGAGGCCTCAGCTTAATGCAGGTGGGGTTTTCGAAATGCAGGTCGACCTTCTTAACAATTTATTTAATTATATTCGATACTTCTTGAATAATGAGCAACTCCACAATCATTATGATTCTAAAAAGATAATTGATATTGCAGGTTATTTATACTTAACCTCCAATATGTATTTCGCCGCAAAAGACTCTTATGACCGTATTACTTGGGAAGAAGGGATAATTGAAGAATTTCCTAAGAATGTACTTCATTTAGAATTCAAAAACGAGCAGTATCTTAAGCTTCTTAAGGTCGGTCAACATCGTGTTGAGAGAAATGTCAGTGCGACAGTAGTTGAAACGCATACAATTTTTTCAAAAAACCCTGAGCTTCAAATTATGATGAACCATAAGAGAAAGAAAGCGGCTATTCGAGAAGTATCTGTAGATCATCGAGGCTTCGTCTCTATACAGGTTGCTAAGACTGATGATTATCCTGTATCTAATGATTTGATTGAAGGTATATCCTCGATCTTCTCCTTTTATCCACATATTGATTTAGAACCATTGAAAGAATTACAAAGACTGACAATTCATGATGTCATCCTCCTATATAGCTCCTTGCTAATTTTGGCCAGGGCATTAAGAGAGCAGTTAAGTCAAAATGAAGACGCCAACAATACGGAGTTGAAAAGATTCTTTATAAGAATCAAGAAAAAAGAACTCCTTTCGTATTTGCAAAATGTTACAGCTTTTACTAAATCACAAATTGAATCGTTCCTTTCGATTATCGAAAACGATCTTTACAACACGGACAAAAAAAGAAGAGTTAATCTTTGGGCCCGACCTTTGGTAAAAACAAGGGAGGTATATTTTTTACTTCTTTCTAGCCTCCAAGCACCCAATTACTTGCAACTCATCGATGAATGGTTGGAGTCTGTTAGTTATTCGCTGGAAGATCGAGGTGCCGCATTGGAGAAATATCTTAAGAGGAACATTAAAAATGACCTTAGAGGTAAGGGAGAGTATGTAGTAATACCTGATAAGCAGAAATTCCATGCAAGCAAGAAAGAAGTCGAAGAAATTGATCTTATTGTCTCTATGGAAAAAATGATCCTCATCGCGGAAATCAAGAACATTAAGTTCCCTATGGAAGCGAGAGATTTTCATAATGGCTATAAACGTTTGAAGCAAGGCGCAGAGCAAGTTAAGCGGAAGCGGGATTTTTTGTTGAAACACAGCTCGATTTTTGATTCTGAACTACGCGGTTTTCAGGGTAAGGACATTCACGTAGTCGTGATCTGCAACTACCCGCATTTTACCGGAATGGATATCGATGGTGTATCGATAATCGATTATACAGCACTGCAGAGTTATTTAGATAAGGGAGAAATTAAAGAAATGAAAGCAACCTTCGATGGTGGTCTTGCTGTACAAACAGAGATTGTTGAAAAAACAAAGTTTTGGAGTAACATGGATGAATTCTATAATTCCTTTGAATCGTACGTAAAACTGCCTACCGTAGTTAGTAATCTTTTGGACATGCTTACCATTAAGGAAAGTCGGATAACACTCGAAGAGTCAACTGTTCAGATGCTGATGCAAGTTGCGGCATTCAATAACACTGAATCTGAAGAACAATCGTAATATAGATGTTTAATCCTGGTGGTCGGGGGTCCCATTAATACATACTTTTGGGAAACCTCTCGACCATCTAAGGATTTTTATGGTGATCATCTTATCGATTCTGTTATTTTGTAAACTATGTTAAAATGTCGTTATGAATTAATTCCAGCGGACTCCGACATGCGTCAAAGAGTCAATTTAAGTAAAGCGCTCCTCTGAGTGAATGTACTACCTTCTTGGTAGAAATCCCCCTATATGGGCCAACATTCATTGAGAAGGGCGCTTTTTTTGCGTCTTACACAACCCATCAATTGAATCCAAGGAGAGATAATCATGAGTAAACGTATTTTAGCCAACCGAATTGCAGAAGTCATGGCCCATAATGCAAGACCTATGCATATCAAAGAAATCGCATCCTATTTTCCAGACAAGCCAGAAAGTACAATCCGAGGCAGGCTATATCGCGAACTGAAGGATCGTTGTGAAAAAGTCGCACGTGGAGTATATCTTTTTCTGGACGGAGAAGGTTCAGCTGTTGTGGTAGAAGGTGATGGAAGGAACCTTTCTATTTTTGATGACGAAAGTATTGATGCCATCGTGACCGATCATCCATGGGAGGACATTAAATCAAATTCGGGAACAAATCGTAATTTTGTATCTGGATATGAAGAAACCACATTTCGTTACAATTTAGAGGATTTTAAAGAAAAAGCACGTATCCTTAAACCTGGTGGTTTTTTGGTAGAAATATTGCCGGCCGAAAACGAATCGAATTTCAAGTACCTGTATGAAATCAAAATGATGGCTGAAAAATGTGGGCTTTTATATTTTTCCAAAGTACCATGGAAGAAGGGTGTTCGTGTATGGAATACTGGACGTAAATCAAAAAACACAGAGGACATTATGTTTTTCACAAAGGGTAAAGCACGTTCTTTACGTCCGGATAAGCAACGAGGTGGAAATAGAAAAATGTCTGGTACGGCCTATCTTTTACCCACGGAATTTGATTTTCAACCCGCTTCTCCTCAAAAAAGGATTCATCAGGCAGAGAAACCTGTTGAGCTCTACGAAGCTATTCTGGAGGCAATTACTCTCCCAGGTGAAATCGTGATTGATCAAGCTGCAGGAAGCGGGAATTTAGGAAGAGCAGCTATGAGAAGAGGTCGTATTGCCGTTTTGTTCGAAATCCTAAAAGAGAACGTTAAAAAGATCCGCGAAAACCTTTCTATTCAAGAAATTCCTTTAATGTGTTAAGTAATCAATCAATTGTCCATCCAGCCTTACAATGATAGGATGGAGAGATAGATTGTTTTGCTTTGTTACATTCCTTTCAAAGTTTATAAAATGGAGGAACTAAAGATAAATCCGTAGAAATTTATTAGTATAAGTTAAAGGAAGAGGAAGTGTTTTCAGTTGAGTAGATATGTTATTAAGGTTGGAAATCAATATATTAAGTGGGCTAATATACTGAGTGTCGAAGGTGTAGTAAGGATCGGCAAAGTAGGAGAATATACAGACAATTTGATCGAAGCAAAAGTATTTGATGAGTTTGACAAAGAAGAAGATTTGGAAGCTTGGGAAGAATTTTATGAGACTAAGCATGGCGATCAATTTGAGTATAAGGAAATTGAATTTGTATTAAAATAATAACGAAGATGATCTTTTGCGAATTGGGTTGAATTGCTTTAATAGACACCTGGAAGGTATGTGGCTACGTGAACGTGGACGAATACTTATTTGGATATTTAGGAGGAAGCATAAATGTCGATGCTTGACGTAGCCATTCAAATCGCTGCAGAAGCTCACAAAGACCAATACGACAAAGCTGGGCAGCCATACATTCTACATCCCTTAAGAGTAATGATGCAGCTGGAAAGTGAAGAAGAAAGGGTTGTCGGAGTACTACACGATGTTTTGGAGGATTCGGAAATTACGGATGTTGATTTGAGCCGATTAGGATTCTCCGAGATAATTGTGACAGCCGTTAAAAGTGTCACGAGAAATCATATTTCTCCACAAAGAAAAGAAAATTATTGGGATTTCATTAGAAGGGCACGATTAAACCCAATTGGATGTAAAGTAAAACTTGCAGATGTTAAAGATAATATGGACTGGAGTAGGATTACGTCTCCTACAGAGTCAGACATGAAGAGAATGCAAAGATACCAGCAAGCTTATTTAATGTTGATTGAATATGTAAAGTGAAAAATTAATATTCTAAGCAAGTCCGTTAATAATTCGAATAAAAGTCGATGCGCTAACGGATAACGATAGTTAAACAAACACAGTCGAGCAGCTGGTCAATGTGATCAGCTGCTTTTTTGTTAAAACTAACTGGCAGGATTTTAGCGCGAATTTAATAGAAAAGGCTAGTTTTTACACAAAGCAACTTCTAAATATAGATTTTGAGAAATAACCCAAATTTAACCGTAACTTTTTCTCTGGTACTATGGTTATTAATAGTGTATTGAAAAAAAATAAAAAAGGAGCTGAATACCTATTGATGTTGTTATAAAACTAAGAGGAATAAGTTTTCTTAATCTTAATTACTCGATAGCAGGTAAACTTGACAGGAGGCGCTAGAAAAACGGTATTTAGAAATCTAAAAAAGAGGTGAATTTCATGAAGATAAAAAACAAAATGTTCACATTCATATTATCAATAGGTCTTGTCATGTCTTCAGTTAATGTAAGTGCAAACGAAGTTGAAATTGATTCCTATTCCTATGATTATTCAAATGAAATGAAATTCAGAGAAGAATTCGGATTGAATACTCATATTAGTGAAGATAAGAGCTTTCTGTCTAAGAAAGAAAATATGAACGAAACAAAATTTGGTGTTAAATTAACAAGAGAAGAGGAAGAACAACTAACATATCGTATTGATCATCAATTGAATAAGTTACCTTTGGTAAAAAATTATTTATCAACCAATAGCACTAGAGATGAAACAATTGTATTTATTGATCAAAAATTAGGTGGAGTCTTAAATGTTGGAATTAAGGATAAGAATGATAAAGCAAAACTTGAATCTGATTTGATAAATATTTATGGGGATCCTACATTGATTAACGTTTTCTCAGCTAAGTATTCAGAACAAGAACTGATTGATCTTAATGAAAGATTATTAACGTTATTAAATATTGAGCATAATGGAGTGTTAATCACCGATACCTTAATAAATTTGCCAGAACAAAAAGTAGAAGTAGGAGTTAAGAATCTAGATTCAGAAAAAAAGAAAATACTTGAAGATGCTTTTAATCCTGATATGTTATTAATCAGAGAATCTGCATTGGTTGAAGATCAAAATAGGGACTCAGCATATAATCCTCTGCAAGCCGGTACCGCTATTACTAATACAACAAATGGTGGACTGTGTACCCTTGGCTTTATGGCAAAATTCCCAAGTACTAGTTCAGGATATATTATTACGGCAGCCCATTGTGGTAATGCTGGGAATAGCTTCAAACAAGGAACAAATAGTGTCGGTTCAATGGGTTCAAGAATATACGGTGGCAATGTAGATGCAGCAGCAATTGGTATATCTTCTCTAACATATAGCAATCATTTGTACACTAGTAATTCAAGAGGAGGATATTTTGATACTGTTCAAAATAGTAGTAATGAATTTGTCGGGGAAATGATTTGTATCTCAGGCGCGTCTTCATATAACAACCCAGTTTCATGCGGTGTGCTGAAAAGTAAATCTGTTTCTTATACTATTGAAGGAGTGAATTTTACAGGTTTAAGGAGTGCCAGTTACAGTTCTTATGGAGGAGACAGTGGAGGCCCAATCTACTATAGTTCTGTTTTAAAAGGAGTTCATAAAGGGAGACATAATGGCGAAGGAACATATTCACATGTAGGTAATGTATTAAGTCGACTTCAAATGAATGCCATATTAAATTAATTTGAGAAGACAATAGTGATACTAACTGGGAGCGATTTTATGCATAAGAAAAAAGCATTGTTAATATGTTTATGTTTGTTCTTTCTAACTGCTTGCAGTAGTTCTAAATCTGATTATGAGACATTGACTGGCGTTGTTAAAGAGATTGATGTAGAAAACAAAAAAATCCTTGTCATTTCTGGATTGAAGAAAGAAGATTTGCAAGAAGATTACAAGGTATTAATAGAACTGAAAAAATATAAAGAAGTACTATGGGTAAGTGGAATTGATCCTTCTAAGTTTACAATCGGTGAGAAAGTTGAGATCTCATATAATTCTATAGAAGATTCATATCCAGGACAGGTCACTGCTAAAAACATCACTAAGCTAGATCATTAAATAGTAACTTAGATAAGATCTTACACTGTGCTTTATCTTTAGGATTGAATAACGAATATTCTTAATAAAAGAGAATTTTTCGAAAATCCATATCTTTAATTGATGGTTATAAACAATACCTTTGGCTACAGTTGCTCCTTTTATGTGTCAAGCTCCATGAAGCACTATAAAAGTTGATAAACTTGGTGTATTTTGTTCCAATTGAAGCGGGTCATCCCGCTTCTTTTTGATTAACAGAACTTTTAATCGAGCAAACATCCTGTTATTATAGATAAATAACTACTATCTTTATCAGTCCCTAGCATGCGCTTTAAGGGATTATCTCAAGAAATGCACTTTAACGAAAGTGACTTATTTGCCTATACGGCAGCTTACCTTTTAAGGTAATGGGTCCTTTTCGTTAAGGTGCTTTTTTTTCTGCCTTAATCACAACCCAAATAATTGAAACAAGAAGGAGTGCTATTTGAATGAATGTTTTAGCTAAGAAAATCGAGGAGTTTAATCAGAAACTTATGGAGTCGGAGAAAACTTGTGAGCATTATATTTTCACCCGTACCACAAAGGATTTAGTCCTCACGGAAGAGAAGCTAAATATGTGGAAGCGTAAAGCTTCAGCCGGCTCGGTTATACTTGGAGCAATTGACTGCAGGTACTTAATTGTTCTGAGAGAATTACAGTATGGATTTCTTAATATTGATGATGCGGGATGGGAAATGTGCGAACCCGTTTTCTCCTCAACCGATGAACTGATCGAGTGGTTTGCATTTAATCTGGATAATCCAATCATCGAGGTGACTTCGGGTCAATTAACTGAGAAACTCATTAATCGAGATAAGATCGAAATTCAGGAAGAAGAATATTACACCGTTTACCACCAAGATTCTCATCAGGAGCATAAATGGAGTTGTTGTCCATCTCTTAGCACCCTCAAAATGGAGTTACTATCACTGGCTGATAAAGAAACCCCTTTAGACCAAGTCTGTATCATCACACCAGAAGGTGAGAGGTTTAATTACGATGAAATGGTCAGTCGCATCATAGCAGACCCCATTGTTATTGGTGGTAATACAATCCATTCGCTAAAACAGATTGATGATGCAATGGCCAGAGAACTGAAAGGACACTATATTGCGCATCTTCAAAATCCCTATAACGAGTCAGTAGATGGGGAGCTCATCACCTATTCGGTATATCAATGTCCAAAGTGCCATACAGTCCACCGAATCGACTCTGATCTTCAAGCTGCAAGGTTCCAAAAAAACGATGCAGGATTTTTTAAGATGTTTTGCTTTGATTGTGCATAAATTCATTCGAACTCGCAGATCCACCTGATTCAAGTCAAACATGTTATAATAAACATATGGAGGATTAACATGAAGATTATTAATCACTTCCTTACCGGTGAATACCATACAGAGGGGCTTGAAATTCATATAGATGGATTATCCCCTTGTTTAACTCATCGCCAATCTGGGGAACATTATAAGACAACATTCCTCCCCCTTGAAAGAAATGATCTTTCTACACAGGTAACTCGTGAAAGAAGTTGGATTAATTTCGACTGGGGACAAGAGCTACACCATCCAAAACGGGAAGTGTATAAGTTGCTCGTTCTTGGTTCGGAACAAATTCAAGGCCTGATTAGTTTGGAAATTGATCAAGGCTTCATATTCGTCCATCTTGCAGAAAGTGCACCATGGAATGTTGGCTCCGACAACAAGATATTTAGTGGTGTTGGTGCTCACCTTTTTGCAATTGCCTGCAAGATTAGCTTCACCAGAGGATTTGATGGTTATGTTTCATTTATATCTAAGACTTCCTTAATTGATCATTATAAAAAAGAACTTGGTGCAAAAGATATGGGACGTGGCCTCTATATTGACACTCCAGCTGCATTACGGTTAGTTAACTATTACTTTAACGAGGAGGGGTAAGCGATGAACGAAATTAAGGTCCAACCTATCCCCAAAAATTTCGAAGAAGAACTTGAACGAATTACAGACTCCGGTCAATCTGTTCTGGCTTCACCGGTTGACAGCGAAAAAGAGCGATTGGAAATCCGGAAATCCATGATTGAAATCATGCGCAAGGAAAAAGCTCAACAAAGATAAAGAATAAAGAGAAAAAGGCACTTGGATAATCCAAGTGCCTTTATTCTAATACCTTTTAAACACTTCGTAGTATAGTTTGTCTTACTATAAGGACATCCAACTCTTTTTCCTCTTCAATAATAACTTTTAATTCATCCTCTTAGATGATAAGATGTTATCAAGAACTTACATTTAATTTGTCCCCAGCACGCGCTATAGGGATCATTTTTTTAAGAATACACTTTAACGAAAGTAGACCAATCTGTCATTTTACGGCAGCATGCCTTTTAAAGGGCGAATGGGTCATTTTCGTTAAGGTGTATTTTTTTGCGCCTTATCACAACCCAAATTTCAAAGAAGGAGTGATTTTCAGTATGACAAGAACAATTTATCCTGAACCCGTTGGCAAATCACAAGCAGGTGCATTGGAGAAACTGCAACATACCTTCGGATACAACAGCAAAGGGATCCTAGAGTCTCATGCCAAGAACCCTAATGGATGGAATCTTGAAGTCCATGCACTAAATGGTATGGAGTACAGGCAGCTAAAACGCGCTTTAAAGTTTGGATATACGACTGATGTAAAAGTGAAACGTATCGTAATAACTAGAGGCGAGGGACCAAATCATGAATGCCATATCCCTTATATTGCAAAGAACTGGGAAGATGCAGACGAAATTTTAAAAAGAATGGCCTTAACAGCTCCTGAAATTGGATACTACAAGACCGACTTTGAAATCCTCTTCACGAATGGCGATACATATCGGGGGACGTATGAGTTAAGTTACAAAGATCGGTTAGAAGCGAGTTTGTATGGTCATGTCACAAATCACTGTGAGTTTTATGGCGGCATCTGCAAAAAGCTCCCTGATCATCTAACAGATGATCAATATCTTAGCCTCTTAGATGAGAATACCTACCGATATTTGCTTCTTTTAGATGATCTTATCTATCCAAGTGCAAATCAAATTGGACTTGACCCTGAAATCATTCGAGCTGCAATTACAAAACCAATTAAACAAGAAGAGCAGCTCTATAGAGGATCTCTTACTTCAAACCTTACGGTGTTAAAAGTTGAAGGCCACCAGGATAGTTGCATCTACAAAGTCTTAAGTAATGGTTATAGTTACTCATCATTTAGTAATTCTGAAGCATTTAATAAGTGGATGGATAAATTTGGACTATCGCTAGGGGAACAAATACGTAACGATACCTACCACATCAATGGATCTTATCGAATCAAGATGGTTCCTGATAGATCTCTCTATTTACATCTTCCTCAAATCGCCATTCTTATGAATGGAGGTATGGTTAGAGCTTACAAAGAGCTTACTCCAGAAGTAACTAATATTTATGTTGTCATGAACTATAAAGAGAGCTTTCATTTCGATTACACCAAACCTAGTGGTCAATGGTATCTACGTAAGTTCTTTTGGGACAAGTGATTGAAGTATATTCATTCTAAATTAAATTATGAGGAGAGAGCTACGAATGAAAGAACAATTGATCAAACTAATGAATCAAATCAAACCGGATGCTGTTTTTATCGTCAACTGGTATATCGGAGACAAGGGAATTGAAGGAACATTTAAATCTGAGTACGAAAGTCAGGCTTTCCTAACAGAAATTATTCGAGGTTCAATTTGTATCCAGAAGCATCCCAGATTAGAAGATGTACTTATAATCGATGATAAATATGGATTTAACGTCACACAAATATACAACAGTATTCCTTACCAAACACCAGATACGGATGGATTCAAAGAGTGCATTTGCAAATACAACAAGTATAACAATATTTTTATAAAAGTTGATGAAGAGAACAAAACGGTTACATTCAAATTAGCCAATAAAATGGTTACTCTGAATTTAATCGAGTATACAAAGTGGACGTTCAAATATGTGAAGACCAAAAAACAATTGAAAATCTCAAGCATTAAAGACTTTAAAAGTTTTATTGAGGATCCGTTCTGGCATCCTACAACGATCGAGCTGGGAAGACGGGTTCTTAACATGCGAAACCTAATCCGTATATAATTTACCGTCCGTATTAATGAGAAAACAAACCAAAATAGAGAGGGAAATGAACAATGGATAATTCAAATCTCCAGATTGATAAAATGTTGGTCTTAAGTACGGCACATATCATGCAAGAAACTTGCGAATTTTTAGAAAGTAGATCATGTCCTTTAATTGTATATCCCAAACATGAATATGGTTATATTATTCTTGTTTATACGGATACAGAAGATGATGATAAGTGTGATGTAATCCCTGAATGTTTAAAAGGACTATTGGAATTCGCTGCAAGACAGGACTGTGAATGGATCATGTTAGATCGTGATGCATCGATCTGTGCAGAGCTCCCTAGTTACGAGTGGTAAATATATCAAAGTAGCATTATAACGAGAGGACTTCCAGCGCGAAGTCCTCTTCTCATTTTGATTTAATTAGCAATCTGGTTTCTCAATTAAGGATCTAGACAGTATCATAGGAGAATAGATTGAAATTACTGTCCATGTCATGAGAAATTGAAGTAAGGATCACCCAATAATTATCCCGCTTCTCTTATTACTCTAAATAAAAAAGGAGTGCGAGTATGACTCAAGTATACACCTCTCTTAGTGGAGTACGTTTCTTGAAGCCTCTAACTATTGAATGTAATAAACAATTTGAACTATTTATGTTATTCAATGTGTTGCCAACTGAGTATCTGAAAGTTCTTACTTCTCTATTCAAAGAGAAAAATAAGAACCGGGAATTCACTGCCATTCAAGAATTAATAATTGATATCGATGTGATATTAGAGAAACGAATTGATATTGATTCCACAATGAATGAACTCAAAACCATGCCTTCAGATTTCATTTTACATGTAAATGATTTAATACAATCCATGATAAAGTTCGAGAAAAAACGTGCATCAACCCATAAATAAACTCTATGATTAAAACCGAACCAGGAAGAGAACTTATTGAAAGATACAATTTGCAATTACTATTAGTGACTGATTGCCAGACATTATATCTTAAGAGAGAGGTTAAATTATGCGTAAAAGATTTCGTGTAAAACTAAGTTCTTGTACCCATTGTGGAGCAGACTATCAAAACTCGCAAAGCTCGTATCTGTGTGATGAGGTAAATCTCGATAAGCATAAAATTTGTGGTAACTGTCAAATTGGTAAACTGTTCATAACTGATGTAATTGGTGAGGTTTGTGTCTTATGCGGGGAGCTGGCTAAAATAAGTGATAAGAAGAATAAATGCAATGAGTGTGAAGCAAAATTTGAACTAGCTGCGGAGAGAGATAAGCAAATGGAATCATAAGAGTGACTGATCAAGTAGATTTTTCCCTAAGATAAAATACATGTAGTAGAACGAAATAGCCCTTTTCCACCAGAATATCCGAATACACTAAAAAACGCAAAATATAGTTTGAATTAGGCTTTTCATGTGGCAAGTATAATGAAAATAGGAGCTCAAGAGAGGGCGTTGATTTCGACTATAGTTGTTAGTTTGTATTTATCATGGTAGGATAAATCCATCTAACCCACAATGATGGACTCTTGCATGCGCTGTAGAGTCATTTTTATGAAGAAGCACATTTTTCCCGTGTCAAATCACCTTTGGTGTCTTTATGCCCATTTCTGGTGAATTGATGGGAGATCGTGCTTCTTTTTTTTGTGGTGAAGCGATCACAACCCAAATCTAAGGAAAAAACGGAGGCGTTACGTATGACACATTTTACTTTTACAGGTAGATATGCAGGTCAAACATTTTGCGGAATAACAAGAAATGAGCATGACAAGTTTATGCATATTCAAGGTTCCAACACTCCTGTTATGCAGCGTCTATTAAGAGGAGAAGAACTTTTATGTCCCAGTTGTAAGGGAATCTATTTGGAATCAAAGGATGAAAATGATGATTCAACGGATGATATTGTAAGGCAATTTGAACAGCTGATCGCATCTGAAGAAGATCAAGAAATTAAAAAATTGCTTATGGCAACCCTTGCTAGTTATCTTGTTGAAAATAATTAAGCAAAATCATAAAATAACTTCATTTTGAAACGGAGATATTCTAAATGGCTTTTACTGGTCAAAGAATCAAGGGTAGTAGAATTTAAACACCTCAAACAGTAACTATTTAGATTTAATTAAGAAAAACAATGAGTCTGATTTCTTTAGTATGTTTGAACACATTTCCCATTCAGCACTAAAAGAATTCTTAGAGTGGGCAAACGTTGTAAGATGGCAAACATTGATTAATGAGACATCACGCAAGGAGTGAAATATATGAAGTATAACATTGTTCCAAACATTGAAAACAGCGTATCCTATGCCAGTGGTAAGCACGCTGGTAAACAGGTAAAGCGCGAACGTTACTCAAATATGATCGGCTATGATTTTGGAGGTTATGTATATCTAGGAGCTGCGTATACAGATAATGCTAGGCAATACTTGTTTGAAAGTATAAAGGATAAATCCGTGTGGGTTACGGATTATAAAGGCTTTCGAGAGCATATTGATAAGTATGATTTTCCTGGAAGGATATTAAAATCAAGAGCATGAACACTTTAAAATGAAATTGAATTATTGAAGCGAGCACGCTTCACATGTCTGACCACTTTTAGTGGCTTTCCCCCTAAGAGGTGATAATGACATGTGATCGTGCTTTTTTGTTCTGAAAGCCTTTATTAATATGAATATACCTTTTCTGACATAACCCTACAGGGGTATATAAGGAGGAATAAATTAAATGAGTACCAACTATAAGATGGAACGTTTTTCTATGGAACAACTCATTGATCTACATAGAAATGTACATACTTATGCAATACCAATAAACGGACTTCCTCTCAGCCATTCGGAAGTATTTGAGAAGCGGGGCTGGTTATTACCCTACCTTTTTAGTTATGATGATTTACTATGGGGTAGGTGGACATATTGGTCAGACATTCTATTAAAAGGAACCCTTATTGGCAGTGGCCCAATTCCTCAAATCCAATGGTCTGACATGGGGTCCACCGGCGTAGAAAACACAAAAAAAATGTTTGCGAAATGCCTGCATCACAACGAGGCAACAATCGAAAACTTTGCTGATTGGTTGCTTTGGGGATTAGCATGCTCCGACGATGTACCGGTTGTTTCGGAACGTTTGAATGAGCATTATTATAGAACGTTTGATATATTCCCAGTACTAGATAATCCATATGACTACTTGTCTCATTTACTTTGTGAGCAATCCGGAAAGGGCTATAAAGCAGCTCTTGGGTATTATCCTACACCGTTTCATGTAACAAGAATGATGGTTGATTTTGTACATTCCAATGAAGAACCGGAAAAAATGAAAAGACAGACTGTAAATGATCCTTGTGTCGGATGCGGTGCAATGCTACTGCCCGCATCCAATTACTATTTACGAGGAACTGGTCAAGACATATCCAGCATTGCGGTCAGGCTCTGTAAAATCCAGATGAATTTCTATGCACCTTGGTATGCTAAACCAGGGAATATAGAGGGATTTGAAGAGGAGACGAAACCCATTGAGTTAATAATAAATCCAGCTGATAGCAGGGGGGAAGAGGGGCAGTTTTCCTTTGCATTCTAAGGAGCTTGTCGGTCAAGTATAGGTATGATACCATTAAGATATAATTTTTGTATTTCTTATGGACTCATGCATGCGCAATAGAGTCATTTCATTTTGAAGCACGTTCGTGTCTAATCACCTAACAGGTGGCATTATGCCTTTCTTGTTATCGTGATGGACTCAGAACGTGCTTTTTTGTTGTGCGCTATGAGATTCAATCACAACCCATAACTATTCAATAAGGAGGCGCTTTGATTCATGATTCACCTGAATAAATATTCTGTAAATGATAAAGCCAAGAACCGCGAAGAAATAGTCCCGCTCCTGAAGAATCATATTATTTTCTTTAGTGGTGGAAGAGCAAGTTTAGCTGCTGCCGATTTTGTGATAAAGAAGTATCCAGAGGATAACATTCTCCTTTACTTTACGGACACACTCTGGGAAAACCATGATACCTATCGATTTATAGATGAGGTGTCTGATAAATTGCAGCTCCCACTTCTCATCCATTGTGCAGGGCTCACTCCCATCCAACTCATGTTTGAAAAGAAGCTTGTATATAACAACATGATTGGAGACTGCTCTAAGCTTCTTAAGATGCGAGTAGCATCAGACTACTTGAAGAAGGGGATTAAGCCTGGAATAGAACAATGGCGTAATCCTCAGTATCTCAAACAAAACAACTTTATTGAGAACGCTACTCTCTACTTTGGTATTGGATTTGAAGAAATGCATCGAGAGAAGGCGATCGTAAAAAATTGGCTTCCTTTTAGCGTGAATATGCCGCTCATCGAAAACTTCATACGACCAGATGATGTTTTGAAACAGTATGATATCCGGGAACCTGAACTTTATAAACTCGGTTTCTCCCATAACAACTGTAATGGTCGCTGCATAAAAGCAGGTCAAGGACACTATCGTCACTTGAAGAAAACCATGCCTGACACCTTTAAAAAGCTGCTTGAAGAGGAATTCCATCTATCTATGTGTGTATCAGCTTATCGATATATCATAGATGATCAAGTTCCGGAAGAGGATCAGATTCCTCAACATGTGCAAGAAAAACTGCTTCAAGAATTAGATGACGCTTATCGCGATTACTTTTATGGAAGAGCTGATAAACCAAATTTATTTATCCATCCAGCTGCAAGTGCCCAGTCAGAATATATGAAGATCCGGAAGTATAGTTTTATGAAGAAAAAAAGTAAAACACCGGTAGAATTCGAATATCAAACTGAATCAGAAGAGTACGATACTGATCTTATTCCTGATTTACTTTTTGAAGAGAATGAAGACACCACACAACATACAACAAAGGGATTGCGATTTCCTAGCGAGCCCTACACACTTCGTGACTTTAACCGAGATGAGAAAGCCAAACCAGAACAAATCGATCTTTTTGATATCGGAGGTTGTGGTTGTTTCGTTGAATTTGATGAGCAGGAGAATAATATGTCCTGCAACACTACATTTGGAGGTTGATGATCATGCTAACACGCATAACTTACAATAATTTCGGTACAGTTGAGCATATGTTTTTTTCCGAATCAGAATCCGATGCACATACTTTATGGTGTAACATCTGGGGTGGGAGTTCAGTTAATATAATCAGTGTAGGCGAGGCAGTTGACACAGATGATTTCGGTGGTTTCATACATTCATAAAGTGGTTGGGTATTTAATGCAGCTGCTTCTGATATAATGCTAATAAGAACATCTCAGGAAGGAATAAGTGCCATGTTTGAAAAAATTGATGCCCTTCGTTCAGAGGTCGATCAGAGGCGTCCACTAAGTGCGGATCTTATGAAGATAGTTGCTCAGAAGTTCCGTGAAGAATGGACGTATCACACCAATGCAATTGAGGGTAATACTTTCTCGTACCAAGAAACTGCCTTCTTCCTTAGAGAAGGCCTAACTGTTAAAGGAAAGTCACTAAGAGAACATCTCGAAATTATAAATCATGCTGAAGCGATTGATTATTTACAGGAAGTCATAACGACTCGGGATCTTACAGAGCGTCTAATTAAAGATTTTCATGCGCTCCTTTTCCAAGGAGTTCGGGATATTGACTTCGCACCAGGGGAGTATAAGAAACATGATAATCATGTACTAACCATTTCCGGAAAAATCCATCATTACACACCAGCTATCCAGGTACCTATTGAAATGGAACAACTTATGCTGTGGTATGAGTCGAACAAGACGATTATCCATCCCATACAAATCGCCGCAACGTTCCATCATAAACTAGTAGCCATTCATCCGTTTACAGATGGAAACGCAAGAGTTAGTAGGCTGGCCATGAACTTTATTTTAATGAAGAATGGATTCCCTCCGGCCATAATTCGTAACGAAAATCGAGAAGACTACTATGCTGCGCTCGAAAAGGCTGACAATGGTGATCTTAGCCTCATCATTGATTTAGTAGCAGCAGAGGTGAAAAATAATCTCGACCTGATGCTATCCGCACTGTGACCATTATCTAAGAGATACTGCGCTCCCATTATAAAAGAGAAGAGAATCCGTAGTTTAATTACATACGGCTTCTCTTCTCTTTTTCTATAACCAAAATTGGAGGTAAAAGAACGTGCAAATGACATTTGACTATAATCAAGATCTAAAAGTTAAAAACCCGCCAACAAAACAAGAAAAACAGAAACTCAATAAATCAATTTCCTTATTTACTCAACCTGTACTTTCATTCGGAGAGAATGAAGAAGAGAATGGGGAGTACGGACCGTGGATTATAACAAACAAGTGCGATCGTGATATGCTGCGTCTTGCCGATTGTCATTATTCCCGTGCTCGTAAGTCTATTGGAAGCAGTCAATTTACGAGACCAGGAAAAAATTTGGTCTTACGTACGGAAATAGGAGATGCCGGCTGGGTTTCTTGGTATTCAAAGAAGCGGGATGATCATTTCAAAGATGTTATTGAATGTACTTTTTTTAGAAATGAATCACGTTACCTCTCCTCTGATTTAGTAAAATGGGCTGTTTATGCCAGTGTTCAAAGGTGGGGGATACCTTCAGAAGGCTTTATCACATTTGTAAAGGACGACGCTATACAATCTACGAACCCTGGATCCAATTATATTCACGCTGGATTTAAAAAAGTGGGGCGTACCAAAGTTAGAAATCTCACAATACTGCAGCTTTTACCTAATCAAATCGAGGAGTCTCTTCACGATATCCGTCTTATACATCAATTATTCAGTGTTAGACAACTTATCCATGTTGCTTTGACTGATGGTGAATTAGAGGAAGCTATTAATATTTATCGTTTGGCGAAAACAATTGAAGCAGGTCTACGTGAACAGAAGAGTGATATCGCTAGACGTAAACTTCATAAGTGGGATAGTTTTGTCCCTAATGAGGAACCTATGGATTTTTTACATCATATGTTTACAGATAACTGGATCCCCGAAGAAATGTTATGTCTATTTGAAGATGAAAACAATTCCGAGGAGTGGTAAATATTGACTATAATAATCAGAAGTGAGGCAATTAACTTATGAATAAACAAATCAACGAACTGTTATACCTTAGTAAAATCTCTTATGATGATAAGGCAAGTCTATACCAGGTTATTACTACTTTAAGTAAAACAGTCCTTTACGAATTTAAAGTTGCAACAGGGGAGGATGATCCCGAAGAAATCGCAAACGTCTTAATCGCCGAAGACTGGTTTGAAATCAAAAATGATGATATGAAGGAATGTAGTCTTAATTATTCTTACGATGAGAAGGGGAAATATTACATCATAGAAGACAATGGAAATACCTCCGAAACCCGCTCCTGGGTGGAGGCACTCTATGCATACGAACAATTAGTTAATAATTAATGTGAAAAGGATTGGATCGTAAAGATTCAATCCTTTTTTAATCTTGTCGCAAAGAGGTAACTCGTATCAAATAATGTGAGATTTATCATTCTCGATAAAACACCCTCTATAATACGATTTTTACAAGCCGAGCACTGGCTATGTTAATGAGATGAGGGATGAAGGTGAAATTGAGAAAGTCTTCAATGGTCATTATTGCAGTACTTTTGATTGTTACTTCTTGTGTAATAATGTTAGCTCTAATAAACAGGTCATCGGAGCTAGAAGGGTTACCAAACTACACTGATGATAAACAGAAAATTAATGTTGATGGATTCAAATATGAGAATCAACCTCATATAGGAGATCCCAATGCGAAAATTAAAGTGATCGAATTTGCTGATTTTAAATGTCCTGCCTGTAAGAAGTGGAGTGCCGAAAACTTCGAGAAATTCAAATCCGAATTTATAGATACCGGTAAAGTCGAGTTTTTTTATATGAACTATGCCTTTATTGATCGTGACTCCTATTTAGCTGCTGCTGCTGGAGAGGCTATCTACCAGCAAAACAACGAAAAGTTTTGGGAATTCTATGAATTACTTTATCAAAACCAAGGCAATGAATCTGAAATTTGGGCCACACCTTCATTTCTGATTAAGCTCGTCAAAGAGAATATCACTAACATTGACTTAGAGCAGTTTGAATACGATGTGAGGAATCATGTTTATTTACATGATGTAAAAGTGGATTATAAAACTGGAGGGTATTATGGAGTGAATGGAACCCCCTCTTTTTTTGTTAACGGTAAAATCCTTCGAAGCTCTTCGTACGAAGACTTGAGAAAGGCAATTTTAAGTGAATCAGAATAATATGGTTTTCGAAATGATACGTTTCAAAATTGCACTCTAGATAAACTCAGTTGCTCATTTATCAAAAGGGTATCTACAGAATTTCAAACAATAATGAATATGGATCTAAGCACCCCATTATTGGGGTGTTTTTTTATAAGTGCGGTTTGTTTCTCGAAAATGAGTAGAACATCTAATATTAGATTGTAAGGTAAATACAAGGAAACCACATGGAATTTCCATCTGATCAACCCAAGAAAGAGGGAGACTCAAGGTATCGGTACCTTGCCAGTAATATTAATATCCTTTAGGAGGATTGATTAAGTATGAAAGATATCATGGAATACCTGAACGCAGGATACCCTGCACTTTGGATACAGGACTGGGAAGAAGATCGAGTCTGTAAAGAATTAAAGAGACTTGCATCTATCGGAAAAAAACAAGGTGCTCATTCAAAACCTCTTCATTATTTTGAATGGAGTTGTACCAAAGGGTTAGTAGATATGGAAACCGAAAAACCCATACCGAATACTACGGACCCCTCAGATGCCTTAAGATATGTTGTTGGCGATAAAGCATCCAACTTCTCTATCTATGCTTTTAAGAACTTTCACCCTTACATAGAAAACCCTAATACAAAAAATATAATTATTCAGTTAATAAAAGATCTGATTCCCATAGGGAAACTTGATGAGCGGCACCTTATTTTTGTTAGTTCTTTAGTTAATATCCCAAGTGAACTATCAAAAGATATTACGCATATTCAGTTTGATCTTCCCGATGCAAAAATGCTCGATAATGTCCTTTACGATATTCTTTCTTCTATAGCTAAAGGGAGAATAAATTATCCCGATAACAACAACCCGGAATACATGAAAAAGCTCATTCAAGAGGAAATCAATAAAATGGAATTTACAGAGGAAGATCGCTATCGAGTTGTCCAGGCAGCTATGGGACTAACCTGTAGTGAGGCAGAGAATGCATTTGCATTAACATGGATCAGGCACAAATCCTTCACAACAGATGATGCTGTTACTTCAGTACAAAAAATCAAGACTCAATTCATTAACAGTTCTGGGATTTTGGAGTACATCCCACCAAAGTTCTCTCTTAATGATATTGGTGGATTGGATGAGTTAAAAAAATGGCTGGTACTGTATCAAAAAGCATTTACAAAAGAAGCGCTGGACTTCGGGCTTTCTATTCCAAAAGGACTTGTGTGTACTGGTCCACCCGGAACTGGAAAATCGGCTGCCGCACAGGCAGCATCAGCAGCATGGAAAATCCCGCTTCTACGCTTTGATATTGGAGCTATCTTTTCAAGTCTCTTAGGAGAAACAGAACAAAAGTTACGCTCAGTACTTCGCACTGCAGAAGCTTTATCGCCATGTATTCTCCAGATAGACGAGATTGAAAAACAACTCAGTGGAATTTCTACAGGAGGAAATGGAGATGGGGGTACAACTACTCGGGTAGGAGCGACTCTACTTACATGGATGCAGGAGAAAACAAAGCCCGTCTTTGTTTTTGGTACAGCTAATGATATATCCAAAATAGACTCTGCGCTTATTCGGAAAGGTCGTTTTAATGAAATCTTTTTTGTTGATTTACCTATGGATGAAGAGAGGGCAGAGATCTTTTCAATACATATTCGTAAGCGAGGACGCGATCCTAAATCCTTTAATCTGAACCAATTAGTGGGGAGTAGCGAGGGTTTTGGAGGAGCTGAGATCGAAAGCGCTGTCGAATCGGCTCTTTGGACAGCTTTTAATGATAATCAGCGGGAGCTAACAACTGATGACATCATGCAAGCTTTAGAACATACCGTACCGGTGTCCATTACAAAAAAAGAAACGATTGATACTATTCGTGAGTGGTCAATAGGACGCGCAAGAAATGCGAGTTCATCGGTGAAAGTCATTGATATGAAAAAACTAACTGATCGTTACAAGAGTGAAAAGACGCGGAAAATTTCATTCTAATAGATCTATTTATGTCATCCACACTAAAGTTAATGAGGAGGATATTATATGTCATTTGTGGGAACGAGTTCTACATTTATTCGTGATGAAGAGTCATTACTAGAAGCTTGCAAGTTGTTAAACCTGACGCTAAAGAAAAACGCGAGGGCACGCGTTCATTTAGGATCTGTTAAGGCAGATTACGTTATTAAGCTTGATGGTCCATTTGATGTTGGTCTTGTAAAAGACGGCGAGAACTATTCAATAAAAGCAGACTGGTGGAACGGTCATGTCGCCAAGGTAATTGGGGAAAACGGTTCTAAGTTGCTTCAAGCCTATTCAGCAGCAGCTACTGTAAAAGTAGCAAAAGCCCAAGGAAAGCAAATTGAAATGCAACGGATTGAAAACGGCGATATTAAATTAATTTTGAGAGCAGGTGCATAACTAATGGCCGATCAACGTGTAGAGGTCATATGTCACGCGGATGGTACTATTACGATCGAAGCTTTCGATTATGGAGGCGATTCCTGTGATCAAGCAACAAAAGAAATTGAGCAAATCTTGGGATTTGAAGGATTAGTGAAAGTTAGAAAACCTGAGTTTCTCCATGTTGATGTTCAATCTCAACAATTAAAAACAAATGTAACAGGAGGATAACGGATGCGAATTCACTCTTTTACACCAAGCACGCTTGTGAACGGTCCTGGAAATCGTGCAATGATTCACTTTCAAGGATGTACATTGAATTGTCCCGGCTGCTTTAATGCTTTTACCCATTCGATGACAGGAGGGATGGATTTGAGCGTTGAAGATCTCCTAAAGCTCATACCACCAGAAATTGAGGGTGTGACTATTAGTGGGGGTGAGCCCTTTCTTCAATCCCGCTCCCTACTTCAATTGGTGGAAGCTATTCGTCAGAAGAATAAATCTATAGTTGTTTTTAGCGGATTTTATCGTCATGAAATCTCCAATATGAAGTATGGCCCTGACATACTTAGTCACATTGATGTATTAATTGATGGACGATTTGAACGAGAAGATATTTCTGAATCGGGAATACGTGGTTCCAATAATCAAACCATTCACTTGATAACCGACCGTTATACTATAGATCAATTTCAAGAAAGAAACGTGGAAGTAACAATTGATTCTAAAGGTGCTATGTCCATGACTGGTTTTCCATCAGAAAAACTTCGTGCGGACATGCGTTTCATGGGGGTATAATAATGACTCCTTTTATATTTGGGGAAAGGAGTGAGCGGAAAAAGTATGTTTGGCCAATTAGTTAGAGGTATTTTTATAACTTCTCTTTGCTTGCTGCTCATTTCTTTTGCTCCAAAATTTATTGAATTGATACCAGAACAGACTTCTGATGTCGATTCATCGTTAGATCTAACTCCTTTGGAGAAAGAAAATGCAGCAAAAGGTTCTAGCGGAAAGGAAGAATCTTCAGAACAGTTTTCTGATTCGATTTATCAATTAAAAAACTTGTTGATGTTATTTATTAAAATAGTTAGATTTATATTAATCATAACTTTATTAGTATTACTATTATTATTTTCCTTCAGTATCATTAGTGGTGAAGGTTATTGGGGAACTCGATCAGAACGTTCCCTTCGAGAAGAAAGAGATGTTCAATCACAAGACCAGGCACCATCCGTAGCTGATGCTTTAGAAAACATAATTGCTAATGCTACACCCGATGCTCTCATAAGTTCATCTACTGATAGCCATATACCCATTGATTTGTCCAAGTCTTTTTCTGGAGCTGAAGTCACTGGTTCTCGAATAATTCGTGAGTCCTCAGAAGAGGAACATCCAAAAACGAACGATGAAAAACCTAGTGGTGAAATACGACGAATAATACACTCATAAATCCACAAACACACGAAATGCTAAAAAAACTTAAAACAAACATCTGAGTATATAAGCATATTTGAAAAAGGAGCGATCAATTATCGAAACGGAAATTCTTCCTGGTTCACAGGCATTTTATGAAAATGAGTTGAGAAATGGTAGTGAATCGACTGATAGAATGTATTATTTATTAAGTAAGCATCTTATTAACTCGGATATGAATATAGTAGATATTCTCATTTGTTTGGAAAATCTTATTCATGCATATGAAAGTGTTAGAATAGAGGCGTCGTAGTATTATCCATCGACCTTTAAGATATGCTACTAATGCTGAAAATACTATTAAAGTAACAGTATAGTTAGAGCAAACCCCGCTTCTCATAAACAATAGAGAAGTGGGGTTTGTTCATTCTTATGGACAATCTTCAAAAAATTTGAAGAGTTAAATATGTTGCTCAGAATCACTTATGTAATAAGCAAGTGCTTGTTTTGCATAGTGGTGATAAACATCTTCATCTTCTAGAGGTTTTAAGTTCAATAAGTGGCGTTCGTTCGAGCAAGTAACAATTTTATCTAGGATACTTTTCATCATAATTGAAGTTGCTTCATCAGTTTCGTACACTTTTTCGTTAATACATTTTTCGTAAAAGAAAATGATTTTACCGATCTGTTGGTTTAACTCTGTTATGGATGTTTCTTTATTATCGGGATCTTCAGGAGCATAGAATATACCGCAATCAGCGTAATTCTCTTCAATTGCTTTTATAATATACCCTGAGACACTACTCACATCTTTTGTTTTCATTCGTTCAAACACGTAGAGAATGTTCTCTCTAATGCGTTTTTCACCATGATTCTTAACAAGTGCTTTCGATTGTTTTTGGTTTATATCAAACCGGCTTAGAAGTTCATAAATAGGCTGATTGTTAATATATTCAGCGTCATTAAGATTTTCTCGTACTTCTTTAGCATTACGGAAGATATGGAACGTAATACTGACGACCCGCTGACCATTCTTAGTTTCCTCTATTTCAAATCTTATGTCGGTTTTCTCAGCTAATTCTTCTTGTGCTGTCAACAGAACGCGACTTTTAAGATGTGAGTATCTTTCATACAAACCTGGTTCAATTTCTAATTTTTCTTTGAGTTCAGCAATCGATTTAAACTTACGTTTACCAAAATAGAGGTACTGCTTTAATAACATGTAAAGCTTAAGTGAATGATTGCTACGAAGATATAAAACATTCCAAAGCTTAAATTTAGTGAAATTCTGCTTCAACTGCAAAAGGTAGGGTTGTAATTGGGAAGAAAACTCTAATTCTATTATCCCTTTACCATGATAATAACGTGCAGACGCAAGCCAGTTTGCTTCAAGAGTCGAGTTCATTTGTGGTTCATCTATCACAACTTCTTTACTACGAAGTTTAGTAACAATGTCACGTACTCTTTTATAAAAGTTTCTGTCATTAATGTCGAGTCTCTCGGCAATTTCTTTCACTTTAAAAAAATGCGTTTTGAAATTTTTGTCTTCAGGATGGATACGAGAGGCTAAAATATATATTAACCTGCGTTCATATAGTGTGAGGTTGGTTTTAGCTTCGATTAGAGCATTAGATTCTGAAACGATATAGTGATGTGAAATTGGATCTGGTTCAAAATTCATCTCCAATTGTTCCTCGTTCATCGAGATCACCAACTTTTATTTTATTTCCATCTAGTAGAGATCATATCGGATATTTAATCGAAGTTCCACTCACTTTTGTGTGGCCGGTTTTTTTGACATAAATTGTTCTCTATAGAGAATGTTTTAATACAAAAATCTAAAGTTAATCGATCAATCAAGAAATAACAAGCGTTTATTTTATCCGGCCACACGAAGCAGAGTAGTATTTGGATCTATTTTGCTATAGATCCTTTTAATATAGCGGCCACACAAAGCAGAGTTCGTATTATATGCATCGTCAAAAGAGGCCACACGAAGCAGACTCTATCATCATTTAATATAAGCTCTGATATAGAGGTGGGCTTTTTAAGGTTATTACAGGCCACACGAAGCAGATAGATGCTGTCCTGTAGATAATGTATAGGACTTGAAATAATCTATTTTCAACAATTATCTATATGTATTCAGTTAAAATTATCCGTTTTGTGTGGCCAGTGAAAATAAGCATTATCGGTCATTATCGAAAAAGGTAATTAATTTTTGAATTTAAACATAGTAGTAAAGAGTATATTCATTTTATAGGAAATATTGAGGTAGATAATTCAGCTGATAATAAAGAGCTTATTTTATAACTATATTTTCTTTTATATTTTTTATTATTTGTTCTTTATTTGTTTACCTGTTTAGAAGATGGATTTAGCCAAGTCTAGCAAGAGAAGATGGGTTCAAGCGGCCACATCAAGCAGACTCAAATATCACATATAACAGACAGACCGGCCACACATAAGTGAGGATAGCGGCCACATTAAGCAGACTTGCCGGCCACATTAAGCAGTATATAGAGGCCACACGTAACGGAGTTTATTCTCGTTTACCTTTGATCATTAAAGTTTTTTGTCAGAAAGTGTGTGGATAAGTGGGTATTTATTCTGCTTTGTGTGGCCTCTCATTACTTTACGGCTCACTATGTTCTTTTCCACGTGGCCTCTAAACGTTTAATTATCGCTCATCGATTCCGCGTTTTGGATTTTGTCTGCTTGACGTGGCCTCTAATAAAACAATATAAGCATCTTCATTCTCAACCTTGGTTATAAGGCTTTCTAGTTATCTTGCCCTGCAGTTTGTTTGTTGGATAGTCTGCTCGGTGTGGCCAGCTATCAGGCCCAAAGCGATAATGCTAGAATAATACTGAAATTGTGTATATCTTGATAATTATGTCTGTGTTTTGTGGCCGGTAGTGTTGCTTCTGTACGAGAGTCAAAAAGTCTCTCATATTGAAAGAGCCTTTTTGAAACACGCGATAAGAAGCCATAAAACATAATCTCCTAATCATTTGAATCGGCAAATTGAATATCAAATCAATGAAATTCACCCTGTTTTAGCTAATAGATTTTTTAACCACACTTTTTTTCATATTTGTTAAACGATCAAGTTTCTTTTTCTCTTCAATATCCATCAGATCCCAGAACCCAGGGACTGTTTCTAAATCATATTTATAGACTGCTTCAATCATCTTAAGATTTACTTCTTGTTTTAAATCATTCCTATCTTGGTTAGAGGTTTGCCACAATGACTTTTGGATCTTCGGCGTATATTTTTGTATTATTGTCTCCATCGCAGTTGCATCTTTTTCCTGAGCTTTTTTAATTAAGGAGATTAACGATTCCATAGCCTCTACACCTCTCCATTAGTTAAATAGGATTTTAATTTGTTTAATGCTTTTGTTCTTGTTTTCGAGATAGCTTGCTGTGAGACGCCTTTGTTTTTTGCAATTTCAGTGTCTGACTTATTGAAAACATAAGCATCTAATAGAACCTTTTTTTCAGTTTCAGTTAGTTTTAAGATGGCTTTATGAAGAGGTAAGCTGCTAATGATACTTTCAAATGAAGAAACCTGTGACTCTTCCATATATTGATCTTCTGTTCCTATGTAGGGGAAAGGGCTATTGGGGTCGTTTTCGGGAAACAAAATCGACCGTTTTTTTTCTTTCCTTCGTTTTTTATCAAAATCAATCGATGTAAAGTGGATTAGAGAGGACATATATGCTGTAAAACGGAGTTCAAGAAAATACTTCTTGAAAGCCTCATCTACATTTTTTTTATTTGTATATGTTGGTTCGTGAAGGTAGTTAATTAGCAATTCCATGTGGATTTGATTTTTCAGGAATTCAAGTAATATAGGTTGATTGGATAAGTTTCGTTTCAACTGGTTATATATTTTAGAATTCATAAGCGCCCCCCATGCTAGCTCCATATTTATACATATAAAGAGGTCTTATAACATCATTTAACAACCTATTTTCAAAAAAATAAGATCATATGTTCTTATTTTATCAGTTAATTATTGGATTTTGAACCTAAAATGTGCCGTATCTCAAAAAAAGTTTTTATAACTACAGCGTGCTTTTAAGGGTGTTAATTACTCGATAACTCAAATATGAAATAAAAAAAGACTACCTACGAAATCATTTCATAGATAGTCTTTTTTTATTTCTACTCAATACATTGTTCTGGATGAAATCCACAATTGCATATGCTAACACCAATTTCATCAAAGCAATCCGATTCAATTTTTTTAATATGGCGAGCATATATCTCACAAAGTTCTTGATAAAAGATTACATCTTCATGGTGTGTTGTTGTGACAATTTTTTTACTGAGCCGCAAGAGTTGGATTTTTAAATCATAGTGCCTTGATCTCCACTCACTTAGTTGATCCAACGGGATCACCTCCATTCAGATCTTATCCTTAAAAGTGAAGCAGCACTTAATAAAAACAACCTTCTAAGCACCTAATTTTACATAATAATTAACTTCTCCAGGTCAGGGAATCGTAATGAATTGCATTAGACTTGAATTTCATTTGGTGGTATGATTTTGTATATAGTTAAAAACAAACAATATTGCCATTCGAAACCATTTTGAGCATCAAAGTACTGCACGAGAGGATGATATGTGTTGAGATCATTGGACTCACGTAGAATTTCTATACTTACATTTGTAGTACCTGTCATTTTATTCATATTAGAAGTTTTATTTGTACGAGAAGGACATTGGTTTCGTTTTTTTGGACTATTGTCTACAATAGTCATTCCACCAATTGGAGTAGTATTGTCAATTCGATCGTATGGAAAATCGGATTCTCGAATTGATCTTGTTTTGATTACGTGCAATGTTCTAGCATTTTTATCATATTTCATCTACACATTTTTAGGTTATCTAATTTTCGGTCCATAACACATTGATTAAATTTTTGATGTTTGATTAAACCAAAAGAAAGCTGCCGAATATTCGGCAGCTTATCCTTTTTATTTTACTTCATGTTAGACACAATATCCCGCAATTTGAGCTAGAATAAATGTTGTTCTAACAATATTGGCAGCCCAGCCAGACATGCCTCTCGTACAATCAAGCAAGTCGTAATCGCATTGGCAGCTGGAATAACCATTAATAGCATAACAATTGTCATGATACATGCAACATTTATCAAGAGCGTCTACGGGTGCTCCTGGACCACTACATCCTGGACCACACCAGTTACCATGTGGCCAACAGTTATCTTGTGCAGACACTTCATCCTGTTCAACAACTTCCTCGTCAACACTAAGTTCCTTCGACAGTTTTACTACTCCGTCTTTGACTTCGTATTGTTTTTCAAGGTTATTTTGTACATGAACACCAATCACTTGTTCATAACCCTCGTTGGTATTAAGGACGTCAAATTTACTGTACCAGATCTGATATCCCTCTCCAAGGGAGACTTCCACCGTTACTCCGGAGTAAATATTTGCCATGACCTGATAAGCCCTTGAAATCTTCAGTTCTGCTTCTGTCAAGAGCCCTTGTTCAGCGAGAAATTTCTTGATCTTGATAAACTTCTCATTGTCATTCAGTTTGCTTAATAGAAACTCCTTTTCTAATACACCTAATTCACGTTGTTCAGATTTAACTTCCATTTATTATTCCTCCTCGGTAGATATAGTGATTAAATCCTGCAGGTATTTAATCCAAGGATATTTGCTGCTCTCCTTGTACTTTATAAAGAGATAGAGTTTGGATTATAAACAACCTCTTTTGAATTATTAATTTTCTATAATGATTCCAGAGTTAACTTTAAAATGTTTTCATAAATTGAAAATTGATGCTCAAACGTGATAATATGAATATATTATTCTTACGTTTTAGGTTCTGGCATGCGCCTCATGAACTCATAGTGAAAAGCACTTCTCGGAGTGAAAGCTGAAACAATTTTTAGATTGTTTACTTTCTGTTCTTGCGAGAGGTGCTTTTTTGTTCTGATCATAACCCCAAATTGTTTTAGAAAGTAAAGGGGAATTAATAGAGTGCTAGAACAGATGGGTTAAAGGCAGGATGAATGTAAACGTTATACTCAAATGAAAAGGGGTACATGGAATGGAAGGAATGGTTTCTCAAAAAGGCCTATACTCAGGAATCGAATTACTAGAGCCGCAAGATTATCTAATGGTCAGTGAGTTTGTTGATTTTTTATTAAGCAAACGTGGTTATGCCGGTTATTTAACAGTAGTAAATTTTTTAATGAACGCAACTAATCAGCATCTAGAAGAACTTCGAGATCAGTTATTAGATAATGGGTCTCCTGTATTTAACTCTGTGATTGAACAACTAAATAAGATTCTGATGAAAAGAACCAATAAATAAATTCTGCAGAGGGGGGGAAATATGATTTTGAAGGATCGTAATGGTAGAGTTATTGGATTAGGAGCTACAGCCCGACCCACCGAAGGGATCTGGGCAAACAAAGAGGGCTTGATAACTGAAATTAATGAGAGTATTGGTAATATTACATTAGAATTTGAGAACGGTGAGATCGGTGTATATTTTAATCATAATATTGTAATGTGCTGAGAATAATCACTAAACTAAATATGATGAACTTTCATTGATTTAGGGAATAACAACGGGGTGGTGTGGCATTGATCTTTATTATCTTACTAGCTTGTCTTATCGTTATCTTGCAATTCTATAGAAGAAAATATTTAGAGGGCATGCTCAATTTGTGTTTCTATGGAAGCATTTATTTGATTTTTTTGGGTATAAATACTGAAAAAAATATGATCACTAATATGGGCTTCTTTATTTTACTTCTTTCAACAATGGGATTGGCAATCTATGCATTTTTAAACTTAAGAAAACGATTAAAGCGACAACCACAATAATAAAAGCCCGAATCCGAGGATCCGAGCTTTTGTAGTCCATTGCGGACTTTGATATATACCTTTCGGCAGGCGCTCATTGCGAGCTTGAATAATTACATTTTACCTTTATGTAGTAACTTCGTCAAGAGCACTTATGCTATTTTTGTCCTGCAGCAGCAGTGCGTTGAAGGCTTAGTAACTCATGAATCCCTATTTCAACAGTTTCTTCCCTGGAAGGATCACCCGAAAATAAACCCTTCAGATAGCCTTTCCTTTGAGTAGTATTCATTCCTCGAATCTTAACAAGCTCAATGACTGTCCAATTTGAATCATCGGCAGCTTTACACAAGAGCTGATCATCTACGAGAACATGTTGAACAGGGCGGTTTAGTAGGTATCTGTAAACCGATAATTTTGTCGTAGGGAAACGAAAACCAATGGATGAATCTAGAACATCTCTTAAAAGTGGTTCTTTGAGATGATACTTACGAAAGATATCATTCAACTTTTGAAGCTGGATGCTATCAAGACATAAGGGAACCCTTTTTCCTTGATCCGTTTTCTTCGTAAAATATGGACACTTCTACGAGATATACTCTGTGGTTGATTCACTTTGGCGATACTGTCTTTCTCTTCTCCAGGAGGGTTCAAAGCGTCGATAACCCCCAGGCTAAATGGCGCTGCTTTTCCCGATCTATCTTTACTAGTTAGCGGGATTACAATAATATGCTCACTTTTACGGTCAGCAGCCCATATAACTGCAAAATGTCTCTTATCCAGAGTACTCCCTTGACCCACAAAATCGCAATCAATTACTTGGCCTTTTGTTAATACTGGCTTGTATTCTTTCGTGTTCATATCTTGTGTAAGAGATCGAAGTTCAATGTTGACAATACGATGGAATCTCCCAACAAGCATGGTTTTAAGTGGTTCAGTAATCGCGTGAATTCTTCTTTTTAGACTCTCTATACTCAATCACACCTTATTCATTTATTACTTATATTATATCACCTTACGGGAATTCACGTTCGTATAGTCATAAAAAACTCTTTAGAAAAGTCTGTACAATTCAATGTTAGTTGCAGTTTAATGATTGTTACTGTTCATATGTCTCTTGCAAAAAAAAAGGGAAGCATGTTACTATGTATTAAATATTACTTTATTGGTGGTTCTGGCACGCGCCGAAGAACCTTTAAGATTAGCGTTTCTCCGAGAGTATGTTCAACCTATTTTAGGTTGAATTCGCATTAACTGCGAACATGTTCTGGGAGAAGCGCTTTTTTGCGTTTCTATCACAACCCAAAATCATTAAAAAGGAGTGTTTAGTAGCATGCACCGACCATTAGTGGCTGTCCCAATTACTGGACAATTTAAGCCAAACATCCTCATCCAATGTATCTATCTAGCTTTATGTAGGATGTCATTTGTAGCGAATAAAGTAATAAATAGATAAGGTTTGCAAGAATTTATAGGAATTTGAGGAGGCTTCAACTTATGAGTGAGAACATGATGAACAAGATTTCAGCTGGATCTATTATCGTTACTAAAGATAAATGTCGATACCTTGTAGTAACTTCAGAGGTGAAGGATTCTGTGAGGATGGGCCCTTTTCTGAACTACAAGCTTATCAATATTGGATCCTGGACACTAAGTGAACCAAGCTTTTCATGTCCAAGCCGGCTTATTGAATGGATCAGCACGAAACATAAGAGCTCTATTGTATCAGTGATCCCAGAAAATGAACTATTGCCAGCTATACCTTGGTCGCATAATAACGATTATGTAACTGAACAGGGCCCATTTGTTGTCGTTTCTGAAGTTGATGAGAAATATGAATTTCTTTGCAATAGTATCGGTGATTTTACAAATAACTTTGAGGATGCGCTTTTATTTTATACGAAAGAAGAAGTTCCTCTCAACAGAGCGGGAGAAAGCATTCGTAGATTTGCTGACTTTCTTCCGATACGAAAAGTTAGCATCCAATCTAATAATTACTGCTTCAATTTCGAAACGAACGCAGACGAAGCAGTATTAGAATCAATTATGGAGTATCTGACCTGTAAGGTTATTGGTTATTCCGATGATGACATTGTTCCCGAACTTCAACAGAGGGGATATTATGCAAAAGTGATTTCAGAAATACTCATAAAACCAGATCAAATACTATCGTCAGATTGGTAATAAGTTTGATGATAGTGGAGTTTGTTCATTAATATTATATAAGGAGAGTACATATGTTTATAGCATCCTATAAAGGCCATCATTGTTGTGTAAGAGAGCATATTGAAAGTTCAACTCCTGAAGAAGCAGCTATGATTATTGCACTGAAAGCATATAATCTCAATCAACCTAGTCTAGTAACTGGACTTTTTCGAGGTATCAAAGTCAGACCCCTTGGCAGTAAGAAAAAATCAGCAGTTTATACGGTTGGAGTGAACTCCGCTGGGCAACAAAAGGTTCTTCCAACATAGTAAAATAGACAAAACAAAAAGAGACCGGATCTTCTTCCGGTCTCTTTTTTTAAATTTTAATAGATATTTTTTCTTCATAGATCTGTGTAACATCTTCTATTGAAATCGATTTTTCGAAGCAGTATTTTGCAATTTGAGTAAAGCTAAAATTGTGAGCAATCGTGACGTTAGATGTAATTATCTGAAGCATGTTAAAATCCTGACTTCGAACCATAAACTTTTCACCCATGAATACTACTAATGTTCTAATGTGATAGGCTTCATGAATGTCCGTTTTGGGTACTCTCTTTGTGTAAACCCCAACATCATATTTATGAGGAACAAAACCATGTTGAGTAGACTGCTTATCATAACATAATAAATTTGCCCAATCCCTGCCTTTTTTCCCTAGACAGTATTCAATACCTTTATAAACTGCATATTTTCCTTCACGTACCATGTATACCAGCCTTTCAATTATCTAAGAAGTATGTAAATAAAAATGACCACGTTTAAAAAAAATTAGCGATACAACATAACTTGAACAAAAAACACCACTGAATAAGCCTAATTGGCTACTCAGTGGTGCTTCCACATTGAAGGTATAGTTTAATTTCTTTTAATATGATTTAATATCGGAACTAATTATACTTTGATCGTATCGATTTCTAGACGAGCAGTCAATCAACCTAAATAATAAGAAATGAGCCATTGATAGTCACAACTAGACAAGACCTTATATTGTTGTATCGAAACGAGTATGCTAATATTATCTCTATAAGTACTCAAATTAAATGGTCTCGGCATGCGCTATAAAGACCTTTCCAGAACAAAACACTTCTTTTAGTGATTTAGCAACTTTCGTTGGAAACTCAACGATTGTTTGAATCCTAAATAGAAGTGTTTTTTTTATGGGCACAATAATAATAAACGGAGGACTTCATTATGATGAATGCATTAAACACGAGTCAATGGGAACAAAATTTTGGAATGAGAATAGATCCTGATTCAAGTTCCTATACGATTTCTGTTACTAAATTCTTAGAGGAAGCACATAAAATAATTACTAAAATCACAGGGATAAAAGCAGAGTTATGTATTGAGAACGGAAGAGATAACGCTTTGATATTGGTATTAAAGAAACCATACATAGCTGTGAACGGACCCGATAAAAGACCATGGCCAATTTTTGAATTGTTTAGGGATCATCACAAGCTTCCCATTGAATGTGGCAATGAATTTGCAAATGAGATTATCGGATGTTTGTTTAATACATCTAGATTTCACATTAACAATACAAAACTTTGTGATATTGGGGAAAGTATGACCTTCACTATTACAGCAAAACCTAGAAGGAGATACTTCATCGTGATTAATCCATCAAGTGACTACTACCTTTATGCTTTTCATCAGGAGTATGGCATTAATTCAAATGATTCCATGTTGTTACTCAGGGATGAACAACCTGAACCTATAAAGCTTTGGGAACAAGATGCACTTGAAATTCCAAAATACGATTATGACTATTTGGTTGCCGAAGAGACTAAAAACAACAACTCTCACAACAAATGTGCTTTTTCAATAGTAGAAAAACATTTGAAAAATCGTCTTTACAGATATTACATGGATATCAATGAGAAACATGAACGATACCGCTCTATTTACATGGTCTCCCCGTTACAGAAATATCCGGATATCACTCTCAACGCATTTGATGAAATCGAGGGAACCCCTGTGAAACTGGAGGGAAGTGAGGAAGAGTACTTAAACCTTACTTATGAAGACTACTCGGAGTTATGGCAGGTGGCTTCTCAAAACGGTTTTATGAGTGAGCTTTACATTACAAAAGCATCCCGAATCATTCATAAACAAAAGCCTGTTTACCAGGACATAGGAAGAGAGCAGCTACAAAACCTCCTCTTGCTATATCCACTTTGGGATCGATTTATAGTTAACACTGATAAGGGAATGGCTTTGGAGGCATTTATAGATTATCTTAATAATTGTGGTTGTGACCAAAATATTGATACCGTAATGTTCAGGTTATCAGCGAACCAGTCTGAATTGGACTTTGCACTCAAGTATGTGAAAGATCATGTCTTAATACAGTTACCTCATACGAAAGAGAAAAATTATCTTATGACTAAAGAGCAGACTACATGCATGGGATACTTAAAGAGTGTTATATCTGATCTCCATGAGCAATGTGTCAATGACTTAGAATTTAATGATTGGCTAAGTGAAAAAAGAATATTTGCCGGCAGTCTCAATGAACTTCTCAATGAACTTACAGAAATTTAAATTCAATTAAGAAAATCGTGAGATAAACTTATGTTAAAGTGGTAACTTAGAAATCGTGGATCGTTTACGGGAGTTGGATTATCGCGTTAAGCAGCATATGCTCGTTTGGATTGTCAACAGAAAATCAAACAACATTTTTAAGGGCTTCATAGCGATACTGGACAGGCGTCATATAGCCTAAAGTTCCATGAATACGATGTTTATTAAACCAGTTGACGTAATCATATAATTCCACTTCTAACTGTCGAAGGCTTTGGAAGTTCATTTGGTTTACGAACTCGGTTTTCATGATTTTGTAGGTAGCTTCAGCGACCGCGTTGTCATAAGGACAGCCTTTCATGCTGAGTGAACGGCCAATATTAAACGTCTGTAGAAGCTCATCCATCTTTTGATTCTTAAACTCGCTGCCACGGTCGGTATGGAACCATTGAATCTGACGCAGATCGCCCTTGACCGTCGCAAAGGCGCGGGAAATCAATGCAGCGTCCTTATTTGGACCTGCACTATGGCCAATGATTTCTCGATTAAACAGATCCATTAGCACACAAATGTAATGCCAACGGTTCTGAACTTTTACATACGTCAGATCGCTGACGACGAAGCGTTTGATTACCGATTGCTCAAACTCACGATCTAGCACATTTACCGTAGTTGCTTCGTTACACGCCGTCTTATGAGGCTTGTATTGAGCTGTTGTGTACGTAGAGACTAGGCCTTGCTCTTTCATCATCCGGCCTATTCGACGTCTGGACACAACGAATCCGCGCTCATTCAGCTTCACTTTAATCTTGCGCGTACCATAGGCCTTACGATTCTTGTGGAATATCTCCACCACAGCTGCGGTGACCTCATTTTCATTTACTTGCTCTTTGGCTTCATAATAGAACGTACTTCTTGCGATTTGCAGGACGTCACACATTGCTGATACCGAGTATTTATCACGGTTGTTCTGGATGATAGCTACTTTCGTCCCATGATCAGCGCGGCTTGCTTTAAAATGTCGTTCTCCATTTTAAGGCGCTGGTTCTCTTTTCGTAAGGCAATGAGTTCATTTTCTTCTGCAGAGCGATTGTCCTTCTCTGAGAACGAACCTGAGGCTTGAGATTGCTTAATCCAACGGTCCAAGGAAGAAGCTGTGAGGCCATATTCCTCTACAATTTCGGCTCTGGGTTTCCCGTTTTCATATAGCTCCACCATTTTTTTCTTGAATTCTGATGTAAATGTCCGTCGTTCTCTTGGCACTGTAGATCCGCTCCTTTAATCTTATCTGCTTATTCTACAAGCCCTTATCTTTATTGTCCAACTAAGTGTAGCCGATCCACGTTTCCCCATACAGGAAAATGGTGATTTCTGACTTGATTAACCCCGGCACTCCGTTCCAGAGTGCCAGGGTTAATCAAACCTTAAGGGAAAGAAGCTATCCTAAATATTTCAATGCTTTATTTATCATGCTATAGTTTGTTAATACAATTGAGTTAACTTAACTTACTTAGGTTAGCAATCTTATACATCCTTTAAAAGATGAAATTAAATACGGACTAGTGAGGTCTTCTTATGGAAAATCCAAATCAATTGTTCTCAATAAAAAAACCATGTAACAATTGTCCTTTTCTGATTGAAAATGACCTGAATTTAAAACCAGGGAGATTGGAAGAAATTATACGGAAATTACATGATAATATTCCATTTCATTGTCACAAAACCATTGACTACAGCAAAGAGAGTATTGAAGATCAAGTTGAAAATGCAAGCTATTGTGGTGGATCTATGGTATACCTGAAGAAATGTAACAATACTAATGTGCCTATGCGCTTAGGCCAATTGCTTGGTTATTTAAATCCAGATGAATTAAGAGGAGAAGAAATTGTAATAGAACCTTTAGGATTAGATGTATATGTCCGACCCAAACAAAATGATCAAGGAAATGACTAATCGCTAATGGAGCGGGAAACACTTTATTTCTACAAATCAAATAAGAAATTTAAAATGCCTAAACCATGTTTAATAATTGTGGTCACCAAGGGTATTACTAAAATTTCCACACATGTAACTAAGTAAAGAAAGCTCATCTGTGAAAGGAGGAGCTTTCTTTTTTATTAAAAATAAAAGCATGATAAACAACTTGTTATAAGAACATTTGTTCTGTTATAATATAAGAACAGGAGTTCCTATATGTAAAGGAGGTATGAAGATGAATAAGTATATTGGACAAAAGTTAGAAATTGTTTATGTGGATAATACTGGGAAAATAACACAGCGTAGGATTGGGGTTAAAAATATCATTGGTCAATTTATTTATGCAACTTGTCTAAATACCGGTAGACCACGTACATTTCGCTTAGATCGAGTTCTTGCGTGGCAGCCAGCGAATGTAGCATAATTACATACACGAAAGAAAATAATTCCCCACAACTTTCTCTTTTTTTCATGCTAAAATAGAAATGTAAATTACTTTTCTTTTTTTGTTCCTAGCATGCGCTTAAGGAACGTTCTTAATTAGAATCACACTTTAACAATAGTGGACTCAAATACCGCAGGGTACATTCCGTCAAAAACGGTTTGTTTGGGTCTTTATTGTTAAGGTGTGATTTTTTTGTGCCTTATTCACAACCCATCATAAGGTTCCCCTAGTCCAATGAGGAGGTTATCTTAAGAAAATAAATCACCAAGAATTTTAGCTTGTAGATAAAATGGAAGAACAGATCATAAACCATTATTAAGAAGGATTATAACTTAATCTATATTAAACCGAAGCGGGATGAGTTCTCCATGAGCAGCAGTTTCTCTATAGATTATGTTAAAGGAGCTGTCTTTTCTGTTTATACAGAAAGGCAGCTCCTTTCTTGTTTCTCGAAGGTGAACTCGTATTGCTACAATTGAAAGAAAAGACAAGGTGGAATACTGAAGGATGATAATATTCAATCGTTTAGGTCTTATAAAACGGAATAATTTAATGATAATCGCTTTTTTGCCTATTGTTCTAATCTTATACCTAATTGCATTAATACTTTATGATTACTCTAAATCTTACATTAATTTCGAATGGTATTGGGGATTGTTATTGCTATTTGGTCTCTGGGGCGGGTTAATTACCATCCTGGGACTCAAAGGATGGAAGCTCATATACTGGTGCAGCATTCCTGTTTTTCTTGCAAGTATGTTTGTAACCATTATTGATCATGGTACACCGTCAAGTGGAGTTACATCAGTGTTATTCATTACTCTATGTGCGCCTGTAAGCACGATAATTGGCGTGGCTCTTCAAATCGCAAGCCGTATACTGAATGGTTCCAATTCTGCATCTGAAAAAAAGGAACCGAGGAAATTTTGGATTGGGAATAATGAAAGTTTAACTATAAAACACTTGTTTTTATCGATACCATCTAAGCATAGTAAACTCATCTATGTTCAAGTTTTATGGGTGAGTTCTTTAATGGCTATCATCATTAATTTAATCTCGGTTGCGAAAATTCATGACGAAACAACTTTTATAAAAGACTTATTACTAAGTGTCATTCAAGCTTTAATTATAGGCACCATCGGTTACAAAGGATGGAAGTCATTGTATATAGGCGCCTTAATTGGACTAATTATAAATGGTTTATTAACGATTGTAAGTTTAATCTTTCCCGCCACGAAGATTAGTCAATTATTTCTTTCGATCGAATACTGGCTTTATCAAATCCTTGGTGTGGATTTAATGACATATCTATTCTGGAATTCAGGAATGAGCTGGCCGATTTTATTAGGAATTTTATTAGGCGGAGTTTTTTTAATAATACAAATAAGAAGAAGGAACTAATGAAGGTTTTTGGAATTTGTGGTTGAATAGGTGAATTGCAAATCCAGATTACGAGAATTTGGATAAACAAGAAAGGAAAGGAATGAATTTTGAGTAATGGATTTTCCTGTGATAACCATTTCGGCGCATGCAACGCGAAATACACTGACTGAACTAATAAATGAGTTCATACGTATTGAAAAATCAACAACTGGCTTGGAATATCAACAAAGATCAAATTTCGTTCGTGGTCAAATAGCAGTCATCACGTCTTTGATTAATGATATATGGGATAGAAAACACCAACAGAGCTATTATGCTTATCTAAATTATTTGGTTCAAAAATACTCACTTCAAGGCGTTTGGAGAATCGTTGAACTTGGAAATTGAGCAGATAATTTCAACCATATAATCCGAATACCCATAATGAAAAAGAGCCCTCTTATAAGCAGGCCCTCTTTCTTAAGTATCTCTGGCTACACGTAATTGTTCCGACAGGGCGATGATTTCATTGTGAATTTCAGATCTTCGCATGTCAGAAACCTCAGAATTATATTGATCATACAGTGCTATTAACAAATCTAAACATGTGAGTTCTATTTTCTGCTCTTCAGATAACTCGGTGGTTTTATAATCTATTTCCTTAAGTCTCAATGAATTATATTTTAGTTGATACTCTTTTTGTTCAACGGGATCATGATGCCGGTGAGCTAAAAACAATAACTGACCTAGCGTTCGTTTAAATTCAAGGTAGTTCTCAGCACTCTTCACCATAGAACAGCCTCCCTAGTGCTTTACTTATTTATGTATAAATGCATATTAGGTTAGTTTCATTATATTATATGTTTTTGTTCAATACAAAAAAGAGCCTGCTACATCCTTAAAGGGATGAGCAGGCTCTTTTTATGATTGATCATTTGTTTCTTTACGTTTACGTATTAGATTTTTTATTTTTAATCCGAATTCGTCCTTTTCCATTGCACTATTTGACAAATGATATAATCGAAAGAACCTATGAATTAGATTATCCAGATCTTCATTTGATTTATCCATGCATATTTCCTCCTAAAAACTAGAGTCCCAACTAATTGATATGTATGTGGGGATTAATTTACATAATCCCCATTGGGCCGACTTTCATTATTGTTCCTTATTATTCTTATTATCGACGGGAGTATCTTGCATAAACTTCTTATAAAGCTTATCTACTTCTGCGGTCTCCTCCGGATCCCCAGATCTAGCTAGGGCGTTTTTGGCCAAGAAAGAGAAACCATTGAACCCGGCAAGAACAGCTGTACCTACTCCTTTAACCAGCGTGGTAGGTTCGAGAAGAGCGGTAGCAGCTAAAGCAGCAAAACCTCCGATGAAGAAATCACCTAGAATACCCAAATTAAGATAGCGTTTCTTACCCACCTTTTTAATATACGGGAAGAGCACACCGTCAATTCGTGCAGAAACAACAGCATTGACAATTCCACCAATTGCAAAAGCAATAAGCAAAGTCACAGTCATTCAAAACCACCTAACCTCTCATTTATTTGTTAGAAAATAAATAAAACCACTACCGAGTTAAAAATTCTGAACTCAACAGTGGTTTATTCTTAGTGTGAATACAATCCAACACAACCATGATTACATTTTACTGACTCTGCACCATCTATTGTTCTACTAACTGAACACTGTCATCACTCAAGATGGATTTTCCCTCATCAGAAGAAGTTCTATAAACTTCAATACTCCACCCAAATTCTTCTTCAGATGAATTCTTCTCTTTCGCCCACTTTGTTTTGACAACCACATCGTCCAAAACTCCAAGTTCATGGAAGTCTTGTGGGGTTATCAACAATTTGTGTCGATCTCCATTAGCCAATTCTAATCCCATGACATAATCATATTCATCCTTGTACAGTCGGATAACTTTACCCACTTCTTTTGTATATCGGTACTCAAATTCTCTCTTCTGAGGATTGTCCATAGCTGTATATTTGTTGTTACAGGCCGTTATAGAAAAAATTATTGTAAAGATTAAAAGGATACCGAAAAGCTTGTTCCTAAGCATTAATAGCAACTCCTTATTTAACTACTTTCCTTCCAAAAACAATTAGGGTTTTCACACGCCTTATCCGAATCACCCTCATAGTCGTTTTAAATCAAAATAAAAAAGGCCATACGACCGAATTCTAAAAGAAGGAGCTAAATGGCCCTTGCCAAGTAGCATCGAATCCATAAGGATTTTAGAATCGGTTAGTCGCATGACCTACCGTAGAAGAGAATTATTTATTTGCTTATATTATAGCTATATTTAATTCATGAATCCAGTAAATTCTTTTGATTTATTTGACAATTTCATTTATGAAAAGCATAATCAAAATTATAAGATCAACACCAGGGGAGCACCCTGAATATACAACCAAGAAGGTTGTTATTCAGGGTGCTCTTCTAATGTTAAAAACTAAGTAGAAGGGAGCTAGTAGGATTTGAATAACGTCAATGATACCAAGGGACACCTTATAAAAAGAAAATTATTTATAATAATCTCTTTGATTTTTGCAATTAGCATGGGAATGGGTTCTGCTTTACTTCATTACCGATTTCCTACTCTTTCATCTCTGATAATTGCCCCTTTCGTAGGTATCGGTATCACTGTTTATTTTGTCTTTCTGTCGAAATTCAATCAGAAAGTGACCGATCATTATGCTTTGATATTAATAATGATCATATTCTCATTTATCTCGACCTTAATAATCTATTAGAGAGGTGGCATATAAAAGCTATAAACATATTAACTTGTAAGAAATAACCCCAAGATCGATTTATTTTTGTAATAGTCGCTGTTGTTACAATCGTCTTACTCCTGCTTTTCCACTCATTATCTCTCGCTCTTGTATCTGCTAACAAATATTTAATTGCAGGAAGGTTTCTAATGGAAAATGAAGCGGGAATGTCACAAAAATCGTGTTAAAAGGCATCGACTTTGATGTATTCCTTAGCGTTTCATACCATATGCCTTTAGAGAGGAAACAAGTCTGCTTCGAAATGAGACTTATATCATCTTATTTTCAAATTTAGCTTTCCCTTTCTATTGGTTAGTTCGTTATCGATTGTCATCTTAACATGCATTAAGGAAAGAAGTTGTACCTCATCAATTAAGGAGTCTTTCCGTTCAAGTGAAGTTTTGATTATTTGTTCAATTTCTATACTTAGTGCCTGAAGTTTCTCCTCTGATAATGCTTCCAGTCGCTCTCTTGAAAGTTCCTGGTCGTTAAATACCCATTGAGCTGAAATCAGTTGACCGATTAAGTCTTGGTCTTCTTCTATCATAAAAAAACCCCCTCAATACATCTTTCATCAATGTGATCGTAACACAATCACACTCAATTCGATAAACATAACGGATCAGTAAACATCGATAGCACATCAGTGTTTATATCCTCGTTTAACCTCTATTTATTGACTATCCAAAGAGAAGCTAGGATAATATAATTAATCTAATAATTACACATAAGGGAAGCACCCTTCTTAGCCACTTAAGGCTTAGAGGGTGCTTTTCTTTTTTTTTGCCATTAATGTTAAGAAAGCCGCATTATTCTGTATACTATCCTCTTTGAATACATAGACCTACAGAAATAAACTGCTTAGGTTCCTATTTATCGTTGATAATTCAGGCTCAAAATTAAGGAGAAATGTAGCATGTTGACCGAAAAAATAAAAGAACTTTATAGAGCAGAAATTGAGTATCTTGAGGTACATCATTCAGGTATAATTTTATCTAATTACCTAGAAGAGTTAGTATGGATAGATGAGGAACTAAATAAATGGAATCCGGAAAGAAACCCGTTTAATATAGAATTCTATCTCTCACTGGAAAAATTAAGGAGCTTGGTGATAAAAAGAATAAACTCAATTATTTTCTCTGAAACCAATACGGAAATCGCGTACTTAACAAGCTGTATAGAAGAACTCAATCAATTACCTCCAGATCGATTTGAAAGAGTGGCATCTAAGCCACCTGTTAAGGCGAGATTTGCTTGAATTTTGTTGTGATGATTATTCTATGTTATATTAATCATGGAATTTTATAAGGAACAACATCAGAAGCACTGATGACAAACCCCCAATAGGGGGCATTTGTCATTCAGTGCTTTTATTATTTTCTTTTTAAATATACAATAGAAGGAGAAATGCACGTAATGGAGGACAAGATTATGAAAGTTATAAGAGGGACGCTACGTCATGAAGCTCTTAATATAATTCAGGTCTTCACACAACTTAAAAAGATGAATCTTTCACAAGAAGAGATTGACATGCACTTAGCACCTAATATTCACCAGTCTGCTAAACGATTGGTACGCCATAAAACACTCCAGCTCTCATTAGAGTTTACTCAACTTGGGAACGAATATAATCAAATAACTCGTCAAGTTAATGAAGATGAAAGAAACAAAGTCCCAATCGATGAACAAAAGTACATGCAGCAAATGATTCTTGAATTAGAATACAAAATGTTAGAAAAAGCGCTGGAAATAAAAAAGATTGAGAATCGCAAAGTCCCTGACACACCGATTGAAACGAATCTCATCGAACACGGACTATTTGGTGCGGGCTCTCATTCAAAAGCAGTGATGAAAAAGAAATACTCCGGTGGATTCGTTCAGCAAACCAGAAACGGATTTAGACGACTCTACTATGAAAATGCTAATGGTGTTTTCTTAGGAATATTTGACGCTCGTGTACTCGCTGGACTTACCAAGCTATATTTCGAAAACGGCGGTGAACAAAAATTTTCATTTAACTTTAACGAGTTGGTTCGAGCAATGGAAACAGAACCTTCCGGAAAGGAATACATGGAGCTGCATGAAAGCCTAATAAATCTTTCACGGACCCAAATCATCATGGAAGAGTATTATCTACCAGGTAGTAAATATCGACAGCGTACAATTCTGTATCATCCGATCGATACTCTTGAGTTTATTTTACGTGATGGGGAAGAGCCAGGCAGGGAAAGGGCAGCAAGTGTTACTTTTCATCGGCACATCCATGATTCCTTACAAGCAGGTAATTTCCTTCATATGAACGTTGTATTATTTAACGACCTTCATAAGCCGATTACAAAACTATTGTATGTTAACATGATAAACTCTTGTGCTCAGAATGTAACATCGTATCATGTCGATACTCTTACTCAACACCTGAATCTACAAACAGAGAATCGTTCACTCGTTGTAAGCGGGATTTTAGATGCTTTTCAAGAGCTTCAAACGATGGATGTAATCAGTTCTTATGAGGTTGTATATGGTCCCAGACGAAGTATTCAATATATTAATTTCGTGCCAGGAGACCTTCTACAGATGAGTAACAAATACCCAATAGAAATAGACAAACATGACAATGAGGTAATCCAAGAGACACTTCAACTCATGTTAACTAAAAATGAGCCGATGCATTCTACTTGATGCGTCGGCTTATTTTTATATATTATCATAATCTATTTATCAATAAAAATATTTTATCATAAACAAGAGAATTAAACTATATACTGAACCCCTAAACAAACTATATACTGAGCCCCGAACTATATACTGAACCCCTAAACAAACTATATACTGAGCCCCGAACTATATACTGAGCCCCTAAACAAACTATATACTGAACCCCGAACTATATACTGAGCCCCGAACTATATACTGAACCCCTGCCCAAAGTATATACTGAACCCCGATTGACCAAACGATTTTAAGAATGCTATTGTCAAGTTAGATTCAACCTGTGGAAAATTCGACCTTTTTCGATTAGTTATCCACAGTGGATAAAATAAAAAGAGCCCTTCAAATGTCAAAGGACTCTTCTCTGGATATCTGTGCTACCAACACTAGATATCCTGGAACATATACGGAGATCACCGGCAGCCACCAGATCTCACTTTCAAAGCTTTCTCTTCCATTTTTAAAAATGGTTGATAGAAGGCCTGCTTTAATATTGTCTTCTTTAACTTTATATTATCAAAATCTAGCTTCTAAGTCCACAAAAAAGCGATAGGAAGGAGGTGCCAGAGGAATGAAAGCACTCATTTTAGGTAATAGATTGGGGATCGTTGAGAGTAAAGCAACTTATCCTGTAAAGATCACTTCCTTATTCTTGAATCAGTTATTCGATATGAATCTAAACTTTAGTAGCAGAATGAAGTTTTCATTTAGAGATGGTGGTACTTTGCGATTAAAAGATCATCTTACTCATGCAGATCTTCAACTAGCGTTTATTCTTTTTCGCTGTTGTAATGCTTACGGGTATATTGATCTTACCAATAGGAAAGCTTTATATCGGCGTCTAGAAAATGAATTTGAGTCTCCTATTAGCGAAGGCCAATTTTATGCTGCTCTCGAAAAATTTTCTCATCATCAATTGATTCTCTCCGAAGAATCAGCAGATGGGGATATTCGACATAGGTTAAATTATTTCATGAACGAGAAAACCAATAAAATTGGCCACTATGTCCTGTTTCATCCGTTTGTATTTACTAAAGTGTTTCATGAATTAACATTGGCAGAGAAGAAATTGATTATTTCAGCTTATGCACAGGCGAGCGGCAGCTCAAAAAAGATCATTACTAGGAATTTGAAACAAGTGGATAAGACTTTTAGACACGCTCAATTTTCCGGTCTTTTGTCTTTTTTACATAAAAGCCAGAAGAGCCATATCTCTGATATTCTCAATAATTTGGCTCAACTTTTACTTCCAGTTGAAACTAAAACTAATGCAAAGCTTTTAGATAGTGTGCAATTGGTTAAAGGGAAAAATGGATATAAAGCAGAATTGAAATTTAATTCAGAATTTTTAATTCCTGTAGTGAACAAAGATCAACAAAAATATTACAATCCTCTGGATGCCTGCTCTCTTTATCCAAAGTTTTTTTCGTTTCTAAAAAGGGAAGCTGATTTCTACGGAATTGGAGAACTCTTTTCAGACCAACATTTGTCTAATCGTCTAGTAAAAAGACTACGGCCGGTAAGTGTCCGTTTAATTAGACATGCTTTTCATGATTTGATGGAATATGTAAAAGAGAAGGGGATCCTGCCTCGTAATCCAGAATACATGATTAAGCACAGTATCGAGGATAAGTTCAATACAATCCTCGATAAAGTGATCACTAAGGTAGGAGCAGATGAATTTGTTCGATATCCTGAAACTAGGGAGGAGCTAGTCAAAGAAAGGAAATGGAGTTTCTCGCAGGCAGCTTTAAAATCAAAACTGGGAATTAAAAAAATTCGGATTCGCATGGAACAAACTATAAAATCACTGAACAGAAGTTACCCTGTTCTGCCTTGGGACGTTTCAGATTATGGAGCGGGTCCCACTACATATCAGTATCAAGAACTACGAAAATTCTTGGATATAGATAGCATAAAGAGAGAGGCATTAATAGAAAAGGTTGATCCATTTTATTACGGTGATCTTGAGTATAATGCACTCTTAGCTATTCGAAACACTAATCCAAAAGTTGTAGAAGATTGGATACGTGGGGAATTACCAAAATTACCTAGATTACCTGGTAAGCGCCTTCTACCATATAACTTCCGGTTAGAGAACCTAGTGTTTTCTAATTAACCCCTCAACCTGCTCTCAAAAATTCTTACTTTTTGAGGGCTCTTTGCATTGCAGCTTATAACTTCCCTAAGGATATTTTTTTTAGAAAAGCCCACTCTTTTGTCTGCAAGAAATAGTTCTAACAAATTGAGGTTGTTGATAACTAAGTTGGCAGCCGGTCTTCTGGCCATAAAATCATATTATTCCAAGTTAATACCTGTGATATTTCTGTGTATAAGTTTAGTCCATCAAATAACATATCTGTTTACTTTATCGTTATCCATGTGAAATGTACTAAATCATATAAAACCAAGTTTATAAAAGTTAATTTATGTTGATAACTTGGTCTTTTCCATTTGATTAATTTCACTTGGTTTTATATTAATAGAATAAGGTACAGCTCAATTTAGTATTCCACATTAGCACTTTTTACTTTGATTTATATTCTATAAAGGCTCCTAAATCCTTTTATTGCTTGACTTTTTAGCTCAAAAATTACCGTAGTGTCGTTTTATTTATTAGTATCTAAAACCTATGTATTATCCTATTATAAGCAGGTGGAGAAATACTTATTCCTTAAATTCCTTATCTAAGACTTTTTTAAATATACTTTTCTTTACAAAACGCTATAGGTTATGGAATAATAAATTCAAGATTAAAATTATTCAAAATATTTACTTTAGGGAAGCACCCTGAACCATAAAACTCACCATTGTGAGCTTATATGTCGTTCAGGGTGCTTTTTATTTTGAAAGGAGCAAAAATTATGGAAAAGGCACAAGAAAGACAGTTTCTTCATAACATGTACTTTTACAATCGAATGTTTAATTTTGAAGTGTACACTTTACTTCAAGCAATGGTGAACTGCGGAGTGAATATTCTTGTTCACGGCAGAAAAGGAGCTGGTGGAGACGAATTACTGAATACCCTCTTTGATTCAAAAACAACAACAGAAGATATCACTATGTATCTTGGTCCAGTTTCTATCAAGGATTTGTACCCTAGAAGAAAAATTTATGATATCGGAGTAGAGCAGCCCGATGGGGAGACTTTTCTACAATCTAATGTTGCAGTAATAAATGGCCTTACTAGAGAAAATATTCAATTTTTTTTAGAGATGTGTAAAAGAGGTCAAGGATTAGCTTCTTTGGAGAGTAATACACTTAATTTCGCCTTGGAGGAAGCGGATGAACTATTAAGGGACAGCACTATTTCGGAGGAAAACTTGAATGCGATCGATTTCGTTCTAACTGTTGAGGCCCATAAGCTCGTATCAATATCCGAAGTAGTAGTAAACCAACTTGGTAAATGTGAACTGCAGCCAATTTCACAGTATGTTGGTGGTAATGAATACTCTTTTAACTCCTTCATGTCAGAAGATAAATTAATTAAAATGCGTAATAACAATTACGAAGAAGCAGAACGATTTCTACTTTCTATTAGAACGTACGAGCCATCTGAAGAATAAAAGAAAAGCCGCGGGATCTTAGGATCCGTGGCTTTTCCATTTTTTTAGTTATTTGAATAGTCATTCACATGAACCAATTCAAATCGTTCTGAATTGTTAAAAAGATCCTGTGGTGAAATACCACTAGAATTGATATTTGCAACTGATTTTTTCGCATCATTTTCAGATAAGACATTTATTTCTTCAGGAAGTTTGAAGAGAAGAACGATAAACTTCTTCATATCTGGCTTATAGAGAGTGGTTAAATCGATACACGTTTCAATACTCTCTTTAAAACCAGTACCTATGTCCGCATACAAAAGGTTTGTTTGATAATCAAGGCTTAACGCTAAGAACTTCTGATCTTGAGAGAATGATGATGGATCAGCGATAACCGAATGAAAAACACGCTTCAACAATGCCAAAGCATCCTCATATTGGAGTGATTCAATGATTTTATTTTTTGGTCTTGGGGGTCCCGGTTTCATCAGGACCTCATACAGATGTAGGATGTTTGTCTGTGACATACTCTTTTTTCCCCCATATTCTAGAATATCCAATTAACTATTGTCATTATAAACAACAGATTTTAATTCGAGAAACAGTAGGGAAAACAGAAGTCAAATAGGGGCACTTGATTAAATTAATTACTATTTACTTGGTTCGAAATGTTTTTTGAGAAGTTGATTGTAAACGTCTTGATGAATTAAAGTGTTCTCTTCCAGATATGATGTGAGATCCTTTGTCGAGATAGATAGGATTGTTGACATTGTCTCCTCCTGAAAAGAAGGTGTATTCTCTTTAATCTTTAGCAATAATTCTTCACGAAAGGCTTTTTCTTTTTTTGCACGTTCATTTTTTGAATGAATATATCCTTTTATGAACATGAAGAGTAATAGGAAGATGATTAAACTAACAATAATTACTGGAAACAAAATAAATCCTCTCCTTACTGTGCTTTTTAGCTGATTTTAAATCTGATAAACCATGGCTTACTTAATCCTAATATCAGTGTACCATTAGAAACCATTAAGTTAGAAATAACAGATTTATATCTACGATTTCTCGAAAGTGTTTAGTTCCATTATAATAAAAGCAGATTGCAAATAATTAATCACTTTGACCTGGAAGCACCGGGCTAACTCCGTTAGGAGTTAGTTCCGTGTGCTTTTTTTGCGTTCGAACGAGGGGGGAGAACAAGTGCAGTAGATTTATCAGCTAAAGCAAACTGATTGTAGAAGGTTCTTTTTCATAGCAATAACTGAAAATCTTCGACTCTAAGAAAGGAGAGATAGAACTGGAGAATAATATGCAGCAAGAGGAAGAAGAAAGATCGATGTCATTGCTAACTGCTCTATATCGAAAATATTGGGTGGATAATCGCGAGCGGGTAATGGAATTTTACCGTAAATATTTCCATACCATTTTTGTTACCTTGTTGATGATATTGAACCTGATGACGGGCTATTCAGCTATCATTATCTATCTTTCGCAATGGAAGCATAATTCAGGCAGTGTCGAGACGTTTCTCACGCTTTTTTTTGAAAGCCCACCTGATTTCCTAATCCAGCTGATGAGTATACCATTCATTGATTTGGAAAGTCATATGATTTGGTGGTGTCTCTTTTTCTTGAATCTACCGATATTTACTTGGTTTTATTCGACTGTAACTCAACCAATTAAAAAGGGATACACTACCTTGATAGACTGGAAAGGTCAAAAAGGACGAATTATCTCAGTAGCGATAAATGGATTTGCTTTACTCGCACATTATTGTGCTGTATTTGCTTGGTACGTGGAGCATTACATGTTTGATTTTTTTGCAGGAATCCAATCTGATAAAGAGTACCTAGCAGTAAAATCAATGGCGAGTTTTGGGTATATCTTGATGGCCGTGCCTGTGTTTATTTGCATAACAGGTTTTTATTTGTTATTAAAACAATTTCTAATGAATGAAGACTTGCGGAAGATGTTCTTTACATGGGAATTCGGTCCTTTGGCAAGACAATCATTCTCATTACGTAATAATAAAGCAGACGTTATTATTGGATGGGATAAGGCGACAAAAAAACCTATTGTTTTAGTTGAGGAATCACGATATCTCCATGAACTTGTTGTGGGGGCAACAGGTACAGGCAAAACCTCTACCACCATTCTAACTAGGATAGTACAAGATCTAATTCGTATCGCAAGAGGAAGAAAGATGGGTGTGTGTGTACTAGAACCAAAGGGGGATCTTATTCGCGATGTTCTTAGTCTCTGCGAGAAATTAGGTATTCCAAAAAGCAAAATCAAGGTAGTAGATTCCACGGATCTAATTCATTCAACAAAGTTTAATCCGTTTGTCGGTCCTTTAGAAAAAGCAGCAGAAACGTTCAGAGGAGTACTCGATGCTCTTACTGGCGACCAAGACAAATTTTTTAAAGATCAACAAGGTGAGACTGCTGCTTTATATACTATGCTCGGTAAAATAAGATACGGTAATATGTTTTCTATTATTCATATGCAAAAAATGTATACAGATCCGCGTTACTTGGCTGACGTGACAGAAGAAGTAAGAGCTTGGATTATAAAAAATTTAGAAAATCCAACGTTAACAGAGGAAACTCGCATTTTATTAGATCGATATGACAGAGTTTGTTCTTATTTTGAGGATGAAGTAATCCAATTAAAAACTTGGAAAGATAAAGATAAAATTATGCCGGTTCTATATCCAGACGGTCATAAATATGAAGGAAGACAAGTAGTTGAGAATTTGAAAGATAAATTTATTTCTGGTGCAAAAAAATATGTGAATGATATCTGTATGAATGCCATGCTAGCTGAACTTATGGTTGCGAACGATGATGATGAAGTACTCGATATCGATAAATTTTTGGATGAGGGTGGGGTTCTTTTAGTCAATACTGCACTGGGAGAACTTGAAGAATTAAGTATGATGTTCGGTCAATTCTTTATTCGTCAGTTTCAATCCGCTGTCTTTAGGAGACCTCCAGAGTTAGATGGATACAAACGGTGCCCTATACTTTTTGATATTGATGAATTTCCTCTTTTCATCAACGAAGCGTTTGAACGTTTACTTACACTTGGTCGCTCATATTATGTAGGTACCCTAATTGCAATTCAATCATTGGGGCAGCTAGAGTCCGTAGTCCGAGGCTATGAAAGAACAATCATGTCTAATGCCTCCAACAAAACGGTATTTGGTCGCGGTCAGATTTCGGATAATGAGTTGTTTAGTAAACAGTTTGGAGAAGAAGCACAGGTAGAGGAAAGTATGAATGAATCCGTCACACCAGTCAGCCAACCGAATCCAAGTTTAGGGTACCGTTATAATACAGCACGCCAATTAGCTCCCCGATTTACGCCAACTGACATTATGGAGCAAGAATTTAAAGGATTCATCGTACAAATGGTTAAACCAGACGGTGCAATAGAAGTACCAATACAAGCATACGGGAAATTTATTTCTGAGACTAAGTTTCTAAAACGATTTGTTAAAATTGGACAGGCTGAATTAGAAACAAGTAAATACAAGGGTCTGGGTGACCCGATGAACTGGATTCAAAAACTTGCGATTGATACAGTGGAAAAGTTAAGTCCATTTGAGTTGTTGGATAAGCTCACCAAAAAAGAACAAACTGAGGAACCTTTATCTGATGGAGATAATAGGGTGGAATCGTCAGAAGAAACTGAATCAATTGCACACGAAATGAATCAGAATCAAAAACAAAATGCACTTCCTGTTAGAACTGATGATGTTGAAGAAACCGAAGTTTTTGATGAAGGTGTCAGTTCATCAGTCGAAAGATATAATTCAAAATCTGCAAATTCAGAACTAATCGATTGGAAAATAGAAATGCCGGCCGCTCCAGATCCTACGGATGACGTTAATGAATATGAAGGAGGGATTCATTTCAATGGAAATAATCCAGGGTCAACAGATTCTCCAGGTGAACAACATATAACTTGGATGGATTTACCTGTTCTCTCTGAACCAAACGCCCAAACTGGAACTGCAATTGAGAATTTGATTCGGGAAGTCACAGTAGGACAAGAACAAACCGCAATGGATCATGGATCACTTGAAGATAAAATAGCAAAAGAGTGGAGTCTGGATGACCTTATGGCATCTGACGCAATAGATGTAAATTCAAGTAATAATCCACATACTCCGCAGGAAACTCATGTTCAACATGAAAAGGTTAAAGAAATCGAATCGGTGGTAAATAACCAAGATGATTTAGTCCCAGAAACATTAACCGGCATCATAATAGAGGAAGACGACGTTTAGTTGACAACTCATTTAGAACCAAATACTATTGAGTTAGTAAATTTATAATGAACGAAAAAGAGGGAGCACCTCTAAGTGTCGGGCCAAAAGCCCGTTCTTAGAGGTGCTCTTTTTCTTCGTCGTCCATCAAATCTAAAAACTTATAACAAGGGAAGGTGCTTTTGATGACAAAACGAACTGTTTCACGACATATCGATGAGGAACTGAATGAGCAAATGGTAACATGGTTATCACTTCGAGAAGCGAAAAACCGTAAACGGGTACTTTATGCTAAGGCGGTTGGCTTGGAGGAGATTTCCCTTGGTGATCTCAGAATGGAGTGCTTAAAGCTAAATTATGAAGGGGTTTACGGCTATCTTCCCCGAAACAAAATCGATGATTATGAATTCAAAGGTCTCCATAATTTTATGGGTAAAACTTTTGAGTTTGTAGTAGAGACCCTTATAACAGAACCAGACGAGCAAGTGGGTACATTTGTAGCTAACCGGATTGAAGCTCTGAAATTATCAGCAAATCGATTCTGGAACAATGCTCAGGTAGGAGAGATCTACGAGGCTTTTATTCGTGGTATTGACCCTTACCATCTTTACATCCTAGTGGAAGGTGTACAGGTTAAGTTGCATCGTTCTGAGGTAGGTTACAGTTTGTATGACGATCTTCGTGAAGTATATAGTATCGGGGATAGCATTGAAGTGAAGATTCTCGAACTCGGAAAACCCAATGAGGAGAATTCTGAAGGCACGCTTCAAGTAAGTGCTAAGATTCTTAATCAGGATCCATGGGACAATATCGGCAATTACAAGGAACGAATGTTTTATCTGGCCGAGCTCAAGCGCATTCATCCAGTTCATGGGATGTTCTTAGAACTTGAGCCGGGGCTGAGTGTGTTGACTTATTTTCCTGCCGGTACACGAGGGAGAAAGTTTAAACCAGGTGATGAATTGGAAGTCAAAATTAAAACAATCGATGTAGAAAAGCGGGAGATCTTTGGCACCATTGTACTCCCACGAAATAAAATCGGGGCAAATAATCCTTCATTTAGGAATAGTGGTATCCGTCGAGGCAACAGAGGTTAATCTATGTCTCAAGAACAGCTTCTATCTTTTGATCAGCACCAACATGCTGGTACAGGGGGAGTGGAGAAGACCTCTTCACTCCTCCTAACGCCACCAGTGGCTCAAGAAAATCCTTATAAAGACTCGTTGTGCCCCAACGATCTAATGGACTTTCTGTTGCCGAACGGAGAGCTTTTCGGATGTTTTGCTGACCCTTATGCGACCATGTATTACCATAATCCAAATGAAGGCCAACGTGCGGGCCGATATTGGCTACAGGAAAGAATCGAAGATGGAACATTTACTGAGCGTGAAATTCGATTGTTGGATTTCCTTTCAAATGTCCGAATTGCAACCCGTAGTCAAATTCGTAGGGTGGTGTTTAAAGAAACCGATGATGATAAAGTTGTCATTGAGTTCTTAAAAAAATGCCGACGGACGGGTATCCTATGTGCTTTTAGCTGGGTAACTCCACTTAAGAATAATAGGAAGAAACCCCTAGTCTACGCACTAACAAAAGCAGGCTATGATGCAGCCGAGATCATTTTAAAACGGAAGTTGGCCGAGGATTTCTGGTTTCAACCGATTGAGCTTCAGGCAGGTAGAGGCCCAGAAATGGCTCCCCTATTCCTTGATCTTGTATCAGCTGAAATCTACAGTGAACTTAGCAAAATTGATCGTCTCATTTCATGGCAGAGAAACCCTCTAATTCGATTGAAAAATGGTCAAGTACATCACCCGACAGCAACTTTCCAGGTTATAAAAGATGCAGGTGAAATGCGGATATTTTGGGTTGAGACTGTTCGAGCAGGTAAGGACTGGGTTGGAAAGGTAAAGAATCGATTTCAAAAAACCCAAAACGCGATAGATCATGTAAATGGATTTCAAAAACCGACTCGTGTGATCGTCGTAGCTGATGGTGATTCAAGGATTCCTTTTTTAGCACAACTTGCAAAGCAGTATATGCCTAATGTTGAAGTTCGATTTACTACGGATGAACGCCTGATCCAAGGCCTTGGTTCTGACACGTTTTTGGCTTGGGATTTTGATTCAAATAGTCTTATTGTCAAGAGAATCGGTTTCCTCCAATCAGGAGCAACAGGTATGACAGCATCCGAATATCTTAACTCTCAAATGAGTGAACCGGATGAAGATGAATTTGAGGAATAATCCCTTTAATCGAACTCAATGACAAGACAACCGGGGAATTACTTCGGTTGTTTTTTGTCATGCTTATGCTTCATTTTATATGGTACACTTGTTCAACGATAAGGAAAAAATCAGTTGGATACTACTGAACGGGAATGAGAAACGCGGCGTCAATGTAGTTTTGACTTAATCGATAGCTCTTCTTTTTCCCATAGAATTATGATATTATATCAATAAATCAAATGATTTTTTATGGGTCTCGCCAAGCGGCATAAGGACTATATGATGTAGCTATTTCTTGTAAGCGAAGAATGGCCATTTAAGGTATTAACACCTCTTAAAAGGGAATTGTTAATGCTTTAAATGGCCTTTTTTGGCTTCTATCACAACCCATTTGAGTATTCTCCAATGAAAGGAAGGATTACATGAAGTATTTGTCTCAAGAAACGATTGATATGGTCAAGAAGGTATCTGTGTACGAACTCGCAGATGTATTGGGGTATGATCTTAGGAGGTCCGGAAACCATTGGAATCTCAGGTGCCCGAACCCAAATCATCAGGAAAAAACACCGGATACTTATATCAAAATTTCTACTGGGTATTATAAGTGTTATGGTGGAGGTGGCTGCGGACCCGAAGGTGATGCAATCAATTTTTACAGTTGGCATCACTTTGAAGGTTATGATTCAAAGAAAGATTTTTATCGTTCAGTTGAGGGAATAGCGAAACTGATGGGGATCCCGGTTCAATATCGAGATGGTACCATCTTGATGGATGAATCGCGACCTACCTACGTCCCAAGGGACAGACCCAAGGTCCCCGTAATTCCGGCTGCTTCTGCTGATGTCTGTGATCGAACCTATCGAAGATTCTTAGATTTGTGTCCCGTTTTTGATGAACATTTAGACGAATGGCTTGGATCTAAACGTCAGTATACACGAGAACAAATTGGTGCTATAGGTCTAAGATCCATTCCTAAAACACTGGACCATGCAAAAAAAATTGTTGATACACTGATATCCGAAGGTTATCAAATTGAGAGAGTACCTGGCTTTACTCAGTTTCTTAGGAATGGCGGAAATCCTAATCGCGAAGAGGACTGGTTTTGGTTAATAGCAGGTAAGGGGAAATATTATATTCCGGTACGCGATGACTTGGGACGAATTATTCGTCTTCGCATCAGAACAAATTACGATAATAAGAAGAAATATGTCTGGTTCTCTTCAGCTCCTGTAAACGAAGGAGATTTTATCAGAAGAGGAGGAGCTGAATCGGGTGCGCCTATTAATGTTGTACTCCCTTCAAAGGTTATGGCCATCTGGGAACCAGGAACTGATATATCTGCAATTTATAAAATTCAGAAAGCACTTATTATTGAAGGAGAGCATAAGAGTTATATTTCAGCGGATCGATTAAATATGCTTGTTTTTGGTATTCCTGGGGTGGGTAACTTTCGTGAGGTGCTCCCACTACTTAAAAAATATGGGATAAAGGAAGTTGCAATCGCGTATGATATTGACGCGTTTCATGATGAGAAAAAACCTACCGGGAAAAATGAACAAGTATTTAAACAACTTGTTAACTTGGGAAAACAGTTAATCAGTGAAGAGGGCATACATACCGAATTATGGGCCTGGAATCCGAAGGACGGTAAAGGATTGGATGATCTTCTTATAAATTTAAAATTTCCTGTTGTTACGGATCTAAGAACAAACGAACGACTACCATTTGCAATTTAAGTTTTGATTTTCTTAAACAATGAATGAGTAATTATAAAAAAAGGGCGAAGCGCAGTGCTCCGCTCTTTTTTTATATCTTTTTAAAGGAGAAGAATAGATATGAATTATTACACTATAAAAGCAAGAGAACATGAAAGATTGTTTTCAAAAAAAGCAAAAGAAGGCATGATGCTTACCACAGGAAATGGAAAAGTGAATTTCATTGAGAGTATCACCAACAAGTATGTTTTCTTTAAAACTGAACAAAGCAAAAATCTAATTAAAGTTCCACGGGAAAAAATAAGAAGTGCTATAGAGTATTTACTCTACAGAAGAGCGGTTACACGAGAGAAGTTGGGTGATTTCTACAAATTTAATAGTTTTCTCATGGGGTTGCTCCGTCAAATGTTCGTACATTTGAGTGACCTAGCCAAGATGAAAAAAAGTTTAGGTAAGAGAAGCATCATGCGTTTAGTACTTAAAGGTACACGTTTTTATTTCGCCGGAGCTGATAGAAGTCCTGGTGATCTTGCCATGATACAGCAGCATGGAGGACGGTTTGTATTGTTCTCTTATTGGAATCTTCGAACGGACAAACACGAAACATGGAAATATCACATCAAAAAATTGGGTTTAAAGGTTCTTTTAGATTCTGGTGAATATAGCATGCATCGATTACGAAAAAGGATCGATGTCGTCCAAGATCGATTGCAAACTATGCAGGAAGGGACGAGCAATTGGTCAAAACAAATCTCTGAACTACGCAAATTAGAGGCTAAAAGCCAACATCCTGTGAGAATAACGGATTACGCAGAGTTTATCTTAAGACATCAGTCTGTTTTGTTTGATGTATTTAACCTAGATAAAACAGGAGATCCGGAGGAATCAATGTTTAATCTGAATTATCTGTATAGAAGAGGGATCAAGGCAATTCCAATTTGGCATCCACAATCCCCCATGGATGCTCTTGATACTCTTGTAAGGGATGGGAGGGGGTTTGATGTCATCGCGATTGGTGGCCTATTAAGCCTAAAAGAAGAAGAGAGGCACAGAATAGTGAACACAGTCATGGAGCGTTACGGGGAGCATCAAAATTTTCATCTCTTAGGCTGCAGCAGCCCCCTTATTTTTAAAGGGGAAACTTTTCAGTGTGACTCTACTGGGGCGCTTATGGGAAGAAGATACATGACGGTTATAACTGAGCATGGTCATATAAAAACAGATGAAGTTTACCCTGAACAAAAATGGACAGAAGAAAAATGTCTTGCTTTCAATATACAAAAGTTGTCTAGTCTTGAAGATTATCATACTACTCAGCAGCTAGAGATACTAATGCCACCGGCGCTAACATCGGAAGCAATTACGTTATTCTAATTCTAGGAGTGATTAATTTGCAACAGATATTAGATACGATACTGAATACACCCTCATATATCTTAATTGCTATTACTTTGGTAATCGTCATTATTTTTGCACGAAAAACCATGAGAATCCTTCGGAAATTCGCAAGTATAGCTTTCTCGATACTTACCATCTTCAAGCTATTACATATGCTGAATTTAATGGACATACTGAAGTAAGACCAAAACGAAAAAACTCCCCAGTCTATATGAGGAGTTTTTTCGTATTTGTTCCTTTGGGCTACTTGATCATAACTCACTTGTTATCAATGAAAGAGATGTATTCCGCCGTTTTATGTTTCAATTTATAAGAAGGATACTCCATCCCGTCTTCAAAAACAAACAGAGATCCCTTCATTAGAAGAGACCTCCGTTATCCGTGCTTTGCGCTCTTGGTCACAACCCATTGCTTCCAAGGAAGTGCGAGCAACCGATGCAAGGTTGCTATGTGGTTATTGTAAATGATTCACAAGGTAAACGTCAAATTTTTCTGCGTTTATGTTGTTCAAATGAAATTATCTTGGCTTTTGATGGTGTTTTGATGGTTTGGGGATAAATGTGTTCATCTGCATATGCTTGTTGGTCCTTCAGATTTATATAATGTTCTTCTGCAGTGTTAGCCCATTCCGGAATATGATCCTCTGTAAATGGACGTTCAGGAATTGTAGGACAATCGAATACTGGCATTCCTTGCGTTCCGCGTTTCAAAATACGATCATACAACTCTTGTCGTTTTTCACTCTCCTTTTTCCATACATCTAAGATGACCTGACCCATACGCTGATTTGGAAATAGTTGAAACCATTTGATTCTCGGCTCTACCTCACCGTAATTGGCGAGGAAAGCCCTATCAATTTTTTTATATGTTGCCCCAGAAGAGAGCACGGCTTTCATTAAATAATAGATACGTCGTAAGATAAATACTTGTGCAGGAATGAGGAAGGTAGACCATCCAGAATACCAATGCTTTAAATCGTTCAAATAAGCCATAATAACAAATGATAGAGTAAGACCAAAAATATATCCTGTTATTTCTGCTGAGAGTTTCGGACCAATTACTTTTAGCAGATTCGGCCGTTTTTCAGGTGTAAATGTTGTGTAATTAACGTTATTAAAGATCCGATTGCGAAAATGATCTACATTATAACGATATGTATAATCAAAGACCTGTGCTCTTCTCGATTGATGAAAAGCCTGAGGTGGGAAGATCATGTAGTACAAATGTAATGGCGATATGTAGGGTGTAGCGTTCCATCTTTCAACTTCCATATCAATGTGTCTCTGACGGATACTTGAAGCAACTTCTACATATAGCCGCTTAGATCCGGTAAAAAAGATCGTGACAATTAAAGCACTGAACACTAATATATTTGTACTAAAAAGAGAATACAATTGATGAAGATTAGAATTGTAATTTGTAAAAAGCTGAAGATTTGGGAAGCTTTTTTCGATTATAAATGCAATTGGATAGGTAGCGATTGTAAGACCACTTACCCAAAAAAGCAAGCTTGAGAAATTAAATTTATTTTTCGTTTTCACTGTTATCACCTCTACAGTGATTATAGATCGGTGTGGAAGGTTTATACAATTTTAGAATGAAGAAAGTGGAAATGTGATCACGAATATGATACATTCGTGATATAACATTTTAAAAACTTCTCGGCGTCAGGCGACATACCGAGTTTTATCTTAGAACCACGATTTAAATGTGTCTAGTAAATGACATTGTCATTTCTTTGCCCATTTATCGTGGTTCTTTTTGTTATGTCGCTTATCAATTAACCACAAATAGGGAGGGAACGAGAATGAAACTACGTGCAAAAATGCCTGTTAAGGCCACGGAGAAAAGCTTGAGAGTATGTTTAGAAAGTGTTTATCGACAATGGAAGAGCAGAGCTGGAGAAGTAAGAAAAGCTGAGTTGACAGATGATGGATGGTTTGAGATTCTCATAGGACCTAACCTTCATCCACAAGAATTTGGATACATCGAGCCAGCTAAGAATCCCATCTCACAAGAGGGAAATATATTTCAAGTATCCATAATAGGTAGTACCTCAGAGAAATTAAAAGCTATCTTTCAGGAATTATCAATGAAGATTATAGAGCACGAAGTAGAAAGTGGTTATATTTCTGAAGTTTTATTATGCAGCGGTGAAGGAATTCAGTTTCAATTGGTTGAAGCAGATTGGCAGCCAATGCAGTCTGGAATGAATCATTTAACTCAAGTTGGTTCTCAAGCGGCGGTACCTTTATCTGAAAATGAAATAAAACTAACTTCAACAGATAGAAGTACAGTAACCCCTCCAACAATGTCCTCATCTCTTTTAATCATTGATGCAATGAACTTATTAGCAAGATGTTACTGGGCAACTGCTTATTCTAAAGAAGAGCATGAGTTAATGAAGTCTTCAAAAGGGAAATTTACGAATGCGATTAAACCACTGACCGAGAAGTTGGTTAAAATGATTCGTAGATTTGCACCTACACATATCGCTGTAGTATGGGATCCACCGGGAGGCCGATCTACATTGTGGAGACGAAGATTAGCAGATTTTTATAAGGCAAACAGAGATAATAAAGAAGATCCAGTACCATTTAAGGAGCAGATAGAGACTGCAAAGTCAGTGTTTCGTGCCATGAACATTCAGCAATTCCATGTAGATACCATGGAGGCAGATGACCTAGCAGGCAGCTTATCTAAAAGGTGGTCTACAGAGATTAATGGTAATTGTCTACTCTGGAGTAACGATAAAGACTACTTTTAATTGTTGGACCCAAATATCGTTCAATTAGTAGAAGATGAGCCATTTGATCTAAAAATGTTCATGCAGAAATATGATGGGATAACACCAACTCAATTTATAGACTACAAAGGTTATTGCGGTGATACGAGTGATAATATTCCAGGTGTTACCGGCATTGGGCCAAAAGGTGCAATTGAATTATTAAAAACATATGGAAGTATGGAAGCAGCAGTATCCGAGATAAATAGGAAAAAAGACGATCCAAAACTTAAGGGGGTCGAGAAAAAACTTCTCATGGGATCGGAGAGCGGGTTGTTGAGCCGGGAACTTGCAACCATTTTACTCGATGTACCGGAAATGAAGGCAGTCGCTTGGGAGGATCTTGCCATTAAGATTAATCGTTCAGGGTATCTTGAGATGATGGCTGAATTAGAAATCGAAGTAAAAAGTAATGCTGCTTGAAGCCCAGAAATTGGGCTTCTTCTCATTTCGTAATGAGCGAAAGTAGCAAGTAGTGTATCTAATAAGAATCATTATCTTGTAGCAGGTGATAAAGCAGGAAGTAAGCTTGACAAAGATACTAAATTAGGTGTTATGGTACTTGACGAAGATACATTTTTATCATTGATCAGTATCAAGGACGACATGGATCAAGTTGATAAATTTGTAAATTAAGTGCACTAGTGATAAAATATTTTTAGATACTTTCATTTTCTGATCCTGGCCAAGCGGCGTGAGGATATTCCGTAAACAATGCACTTCATAAGTGATCAACATCATTTTAATGATGGATTGATTATTCTATGAAGTGCATTTTTTGTTTTTCGGGCAGAGAAGGGAAGTGTCTTTTTTACTATCCCATTATTCCAAGGAGTGAATGAAAATGTCCAAATCTATTAAACCAGAGGTTATGACGAGAAAATTAGCTGCATTAAGAAAAACCAAAGCACGTTACATCAATGCTAACAAAATGCAGTATGCACCTGATGATAATGTAGAATTTGATTTTATGATGCACCTTTATCTTATGCTCGGAGCATATGAATCAGACATTATTCAAATTAAACAAAATGCAGCTGGTGTTCTTAACACACCACAGTCTGACGCAGAAAAAAGAATATCTCTTCTATTAAATGAAGCGGGGTTCACAGCTATGGAACTAGCTCGATTAGAATCATTCGATTTATTAAATCAAAGGTCTCTTCTGATACGAGATATACACCGTCTAATGAAAGTATGTATGGTTGTTACCGCAAGAACTGAGGTTGTTATATGAGTAAAAAATGGTTTACTCCTCTCCATTGGTTGGTTTCGCGCATAGGCGAGATGGATCCGATTGAGGTTGAACAATTTTTGATCAGACTTGCAGAATCTGCAGATCCCCAAATATTAAAGTCTGTTTTTGAAGATGAACTTATTAATGATGGATATTATGATGATGTTCGCTCAAGCGAGTGGGAGAAGACATCAGAGATGCAGTGGGTCTATCGTGTGACGGATACTAGGTTCGATGTGCTGGATGTTGTGAACCATAAGCTAACAGAGGATGGACGAGGGGTTTATCGAATCCGTCTTGTGGAGGTTGAACTAAGCTCTTATACCGAAGAGCAAATTGCAAAGGAAATCGAAGTACATGGTTATACAAACGAAAAACATGTAAGGACTATTTATGGATCAGATACTAATTATATTATCGCTCAATGCATAGCAGAGAATATTGAACCATCTTCAGATGGTCCTGAGTATACAAATCTCATAATGGTTGCTGATGTGCTTTTTCACGAGAAAGGAATTAAGACAGATTGGATTGAATCGATTGCTGTTTAATTCTGAAAGAATCACAAAAAAGAGTCGGGTAAAAAACCGGCTCTTTTTTCATTTAAGGAACTGAATTTTCATCAATGGAATTATTAATACTTGTAATAAAAATAAAGATAACCAAGTTATTAATTATAGAAAGTCTATAAATATCAACTTTCAATTTAGAAATTGCCATGGTACTATAATCACATATATAAGGGGATTTTGGGTTCTGCCATACGGCAAGGGCCATTAGAAAGGCACTTACACCGGTATGTTTGTTCTCACCTTTAAGGAGGGACTTTCTCAAAAGAGAACATATATGTGAGGGGTGTCTTTTTTTATATTCATTCCTTGTTTAGAATATAAAGAAAGGGGTTATATGGGTAGATAAAAGGCATTATTTTGAAACGCAATGCTTAATAGTCTATGGTATAATACACATGCGGTGTTAGCTTGGGGAGGATAAAAAGAGTGATAAAGAAGCATTCAAAGATACAATGGTCTTCATTGATGGGGGAAGAGGAAAACGAGTTTCACGTTCGCTTTCAATTTTCTCTACATAGAAAAATGGATTATAGTTTACTACTAGATGAATTTCTAAAGCGTCTTCAGTCAATTAAAGAGGATGGTAAAAGAATAGTATCGATCGAGATGGAAGTTGAAAATATAGCAAGACAAGACAATGAAGTTATATTCGATTTCTCCATTAATGCATTTTTTGAAGGTGAGTGTACAGAAGAGTGGGCCCATCGAAATATTGAAGCAGCCCTGAAAACTTCACTTGTACCTTTCAATTGGATGAGAATCGGCCGGCGGTAATTTTAGGAAGAAGCTCTCTTCCATATCAAGAAAGCCCTAAACATCCCGCATGGTTAATTAGTCTTCATAAACCCCCAGCGCAGCTTGATGCAAGCTGTGCTTTTTACATTTATTATGGAATTGACATATAGATTTCACTAGTCAATTTTTTTAATTCATGACAGAACAACTTTGTTATTCTCATAATCAATATGATGTGATATAATAAGACGCATAAATTACTTTTACTTTATTTTTTGTCTCAGGCCTGGGTCATAGAGACACTTTCAGAGATTAATTCCCAACACCTATTTTTTAAGGTGACCAAATTCTACTTTTGTAGGCATTCTATTTGAATGGATTGGTCATGTTAAAAAGTGGGTGTTTTTTGCTTTGCTCACTTTCACAACCCAAACCACATTCAAGGAGGAATTTAACATGTCTCAACGTGAACTTGCTATTGCCATCTCCCGCATGCAGCGCAGAAATGCTGCTAAAAACAGGCTGGTAATCATTACTGGATCTGTTTCTAAGTAATTATCATTTCACCTAAAAGAGATGCACTTTTGGGTGGGCATTCAAGAAGGAGCGAGCGACTAATGGTTGCTAGCTCTTTTTTTCTTATCATTAGTTATTTTGGCTCTTCGGATTTAATGGTGGAATGATCAATTGACGTAATCCATTATTTCGTGAAATTGGTTATTAGCGAAGAATAGTAGACTCATTTTGCGCAGGAAGGTGGGAGAAACGTTGGATACTCTATATGAAGAATATTATTTAACCGATGGGTTCGGTAAGTCACTTGGCTATTATAACACCTATGACGAAGCGGTGAACATTTTAAATGTCAATGGTTCCGGAAGAATATACGGGGCGCATTGGATGCCCTCAAAAATCATGGGATTGTTGTGTAGAGTGTGGTCGGAGATAAAAATGTAATCAACCGGATGTGACTGGAAACTGAATCATCTGTTTCCACCATTAAATCCGAATACCCGTTATTTTTAATAATAAAGGAGAGTGGATTTTTTATGCCATTGACTTGGGTGGATCCAGCTATTTTAGTGCAATATCGCGGGCTTACCGTGTATTACACTTATAAGAATGACGATATTAACAATCAATCAGAAGTTTGGTTTTCCTTGAATGATGATGGGACGGACGCCTTCGATGTTAGAGATCTTCCGGTGCCTGATTACATTAGTGAAATGGATTATAAAAAGATCGTCATGAACGCAATAGACCAAGGGAATTTGGCAGAATATATTGCCCTTCTTGAAAAAGGATCACTTCAAACCTTGATTATTCCGAGTGTATGGACAGATCTCGAATTTCATCTTCTACTTGCATTTGCTGATAAATATAATAATTATATTAAACAGGCTAATCGTGAGAATGAAAATTTAACTGGATGGAGACCGGTTATGATGGATGAATTTTACGATACTTACTTCCGTACTTATCTTATTGACTTGTTGGTTTGAATAATTGAATCATACAGTAAAAAGAGCAATTAGGTCGAGTTGATTCGCCTTTGCTCTTTTTATTTTGAGGTGAATCATTCTGATACTAATAACATTTAAAAATCCAGAGAATGTTTAGCTCTATAATTTTGATTACAGATTTCGGCCATGTTGATAGTAAACTTTTTCTAAGAGGTGAAGCACCGAAATGAGTGATTCAGTTTTATTACAACCTTTCGCTAAAAGTGAAGTCCTTGTTGTTCAATTTATGAGAAAAACTTGGAAAATTGAATTTAGTGGCTGGGAACCTATGACGAATAACGGTAATGTTAATTGTTTATGTGGAACAAGAATTGATGGAGATGAGAGATGCCATGTGAGGATAAACGCTGATGTTATCAAAACAATTAATGGTGTTGTTTTTCATCAGGATAACATTTCAATCTAAGTTAAGGAGTGATTAAGATGCCAGACTATTATCATGCTTCTCTTGAAATTGTTAAAGCACAATACCCTACCCATATTTGGGATAAAATAAGTTCTTATATACCAGGTCATTTAGAGGAATGTGAGAACGTATATTGCTATTCAAATGGATATCTGATTAATGGAGAATTTGAAGAACTTGAAGAATATCTAGTACAAGAGGGAATACCTTTTAATCGGTCATCAGAGGGTTTCATGGAGATTTCACCTGAACGCCGTGTTTATAGACCAAACCTTATAGATCAGGTAATCTATCTTAACGAAGAAAGCGAAGCATATGTTACTACAAATTCTTTGCGAGTATTATTAAAAAGGGAACTTTCTCCTCATGAGATTCTAAAAAAAATAAAAGAGCTCTTAGATGAAAAGGATCCACAATATCCTGAGCTTAATAGCTATAAAATTTTGTGGAAAAAGGGAAACGAAATTCCATATGAACCTGACGAAACTATTTCTGATGAGGATGAAACCATTAGTGTAGTTGCTGTTCTTAAGTAGAATTAAAAATAAGTGTGGTTGTGCAGTTTCTTTATAGTAGAGACCTAACGGATCTACTACGTTAGAGATGTGCCTATCAACCCAGTTAAAAGTCGGACGCTGAGTTAATTCGTCCGACTTTTTCATGAATATCTTTAAATGAGGTGTCTATTACATGGAGAACGATGAAATTAAGATGGTTCGAAATTTAAGAACATCGGAGAAAGATGGACACACGAGGCTAATTTTTGAGCCGAGTGTTCTGGAAGAGGCGGGTTTCTCAATCTCCGATCGAGTGAATATCCGAATTGAAAAAACTTCAATAGTTGTTGTCAGAACGGAAGATGAGGATGCAGACGGGGTAATATCACGTCGTATGAGAGCAGGATGGACTCAACCTCGTCCTTTCTTTGATCGTGCGAATCGTAACATCTCTAAGGTTTTAAGAGCGCGGAAACGTATCGATATTGTCATTAAAGATGGTGAAATCGTAGTGACACAAGAACAAGAGACATTTGACGTGTGTTTTGTTTCTGAAGATACGTATCTCAGAGGGCATAGTCTTTCAAAAATCCGTCTTTTCAGTCTACCGTCTGGAGCTGGTATGGCTACATCTGCACTTGTACATGGTACAGGGTTATATGAGTCGGTTGGTGGTGTGGACGTTAGTCAACAAGCAATTGATACATTCAGGTACAATTTCACTTCCGGAGTAACCATTTGGGGTGACATTAAATTTATTAGCCCAGTTTGGATTAATGCAGCTGATGTGTGTTGGATATCACCCGATTGTACGGAGTACTCACTGATTGGGTCTAGAAATATTGGAACTACTTCAGGCCTTACTCCACATTATGCACGACTTGTTTGGGCAACAGGATGCCAAGCTTTAATTATTGAGCAGGTCCCGTCTTATTACCAAACCCGTAGTTATCATCAACTTCGATCATTACTTAAGGCAGCAGGTTTTGTACATTGGTACGAAACTTCATTGAACTCTTTCGATTTCGGATCAGTAAGTTCTCGTCCGCGTGGATTCGCTGTAGCAACAAAAGAAGAGACAGATTTCATGTGGCCAGAAATACCACAAATCCCAGATCGTTTTCGTACTACTGTTGGCCAAGTCTTAGGTAATGAATGGGAATCAGGGGGACAGTGGCATAAGATCCAGGGCAGTCCTATCGAAAAGATTCTCCAAAAAAACAACATTACAAATAACTTTAAATCAACACATACTCTTGTTGATCTTGAGTCAACAAGAATCAATGCGATTCTTTCTTCCTACCGTCGTACGAACGTAACCAGTAGCTACTTACGCCATCCTGATGGTGAGCACTTTCGATATTTCTCCAGTGAAGAACTTCTTCGATTCATGAACATTCCTTCCGAATTTATTTTTCCAGAATGTATCACGGAAACTCAACGGACGCAGCTTGTAGGTCAAGGAGTTTGTGGATTATTAGCACAGGCTATCTCTACTAATTTAGCTGTAGCCATTATGAGTAAACAGGTCAGCGCAACAACAACTGCACCGAGACAGCGAAATGATGATACTGCTCTCCTGATGAACAAGAAAGGGCAGTTAGAATTCCTATTTTAAAACATTGAATTTTTTGGAGGTATGGTAATGAAAACACCTATTATTCATCAATTTATTGGGAAATCAACATATAACGGAGAACGCATTTATATCGATAAAGCCCTACTCACCCAGGCAGGATTTATTCCTGGCACAAGATTTCGTACTGTTACAAGTACTGAAAACAATAAAATAGAATTTACAGTTGATCATGAAGGTGCAAATAAAGTTTCTAAGAAAGTAAGGAACCAGAACTCGATTCCTGTTATCGATAAAACCGGAATCGATATTAAAGGTGCTTTAAAAGATTGTGCACATATCAAGGTTACATTTGTGGAAGGCAGAGTGATCATAGAAGGATTGAAGAATACCGCTACGATCCTAAAAGAAAACAAACACTGCACTTCTGATGGTGAATTAAAAACCATATCTTTTTGTGCTGGTACCGGTATTAGTTCACAGTGTTTGATCGAAGCTGGTTTTAAAGAGATTGCTTCAGTTGAATGGAATCCTAAGGAGGGGAGCGAGCATAAATTCTCTGATATTTATGTTAGGAATCATCCGGAGTCCATAATGTTTAATTTACCAATGCAGCTACTTGATCCAAATGATCTACCATACGCAGATGTGTGGGTAGCAACTCTCGATTGCACTGATTTTTCAAAAGCTTCTAATGGTACTAAGAAGGAATTCCAAACAATGCATTTATTCATGCATTTAATGCGTTTGTTTTGGGGAAAAGAACAGTCAGAGAGGCCTGTATCCATATTATTTGAAAATGTAGGAGAATTTGAAAAAGTCGCTGGAGTGAGTCTAGAACTCTGTCTGAAAGAAGAAGGCTTTAGTGTTACTCGAACGAAGATCGACAGTCTCGATTATGGCAGTCGCACAAAAAGAGAAAGGTTCTTTATGGTTGCGTCTATCTTCGAAGGATTTTGTTTCCCAGAGCCTACTGGAAGGAATAAAAACTCAATAGAAGAAGACGGAGTTCTCTCAATAGATGAATTGGAGTGGATCACTCCTGATGAGAGTGATACACTTAAGTACTTTCTCACAAGGGAAGATAAGGGAATAACCCACAATCACTACATGACTATGTTTGACATTTCGAAAGACGCTTATGTTGGAACTATAACTAAAAGCCATCATAAAATACAACCAGAGAATTGGATCAAGCATCCGACAATTCCTAATAATTTTGCTTATTTAAAAGGAAATCACATTCGAGCTCTTCACGGCATTTCCGAGGATTACTATTTGGGTGATAGTAATAAGTTAGTTGTTGAGAGTATCGGACAATCTGTATGTCTTCAAACCTTTAAAGCAATAGCACAGAGACTTTATAAGTTTCTTTTGAAAAATCTGAATTCTTTAATGAAAAGAGATCAAGAGAACATTCATACTAATAATCATTTTCATAAGAATTTGATTACTGATGATATATTTACTATTGAAGACTCTGGACAACTAGCGATGCTTTAAAATATTACTAAAAAATTGGAGGTTTTAAAAAGCCTTCTTAATTTAATATCCAAGAACAATGTAAGATTTTTTGGTAATCTAAACATTTTCCATAAGAAAGAGCAGCCACCAAATGGGGTTTGACCAAGTTAAAATAAAGATAAAGTAAGACCAATTAAAATACCTTCAAGAGAATGTGTCCATTGTTGTAAGACATGGAGACAACCTTGGAGGTTTTTTTGTGTTGATAACAAGAGTTAGCTTATCCAGTGGTGAAAATGAATGCAAATGTGATGAACTTGGAACTGTAGAAGACATTTCTCGATTGGGCAGACCCAATTGGAAACTTGGATAAGGCAGTGGTATGGAAATGGTTGATGGAAGTTTACACCTGATGTAGATCAATATATAATTGTGTTAATCACATACAGATAAATTGAGGAAGCACCTCAAACTTATGGCTCTGTTGCCATGGTTTGTGGTGCTTTTTTTTGTGAAAAAGTTCTGATTATGTCAGCTCATTGAAAAATTAATTGATATCGATCTAGTAGCAGTTTACTTTTTGCCTATGAAATAGAAGGGGGATGTTTGTTCTCTTAAATTCATACCTTATTTTTTTGTATTAACTAATAGATTTAGCAGGTGAAAGGAGTTCCTTAAATGAGAAGAATGTTAGCAATCGTTTTATTGCTCTGTTTAGTAAGTTCATCGTTTTTTAGTTTAGTTGGCCATAGTAAGGTCCACGCAGATGGATCGAACAATTCCCCTATACTTACAATTACTTCATCAGGAAATAGAACAATAAACCTTAAGGCAGGTTCGAATACATTTACTATTTCAGGCAAGGTGTCAGATCCTGATAATAATAAAGTGACGGTTACTGCAATCGTGGGCGGCATAACCAAAAGTATATTTATATCCAATACAAACTTAACTAAGGATTGGTCGTTAACCTGGGAAACGGCTGAGTTGAACTCTGGTGCATATGCAACGATTAAGGTATCAGCTAATGACGGCATAGAAACCACTACCACAAATTATAACGGTACGTTAACCGTGGACAAGACACCGCTCTATTATTGGGATAAATACACCGTAAAAGAGAAAACACAATTTGAACTGAAATCAGGAAAACAAGAGACCGTTTATCAAGGAGACGTGTGGGCATACCAAAATTATAGTTTTGACAAAGATACTGGACGTTGGGGGGTCCATAATCCAAGACTGGTACAAGCGGGGGAATACGGATCATTTGTCCTTGACCGCTGGGGAACATTGACCTTTATCTCCTATTTGGGTGTTGTGTGGAATCCCAATACTAGGGAGAATGAATATGGTTGGTCGTATACATCCATGATTATACAGGAAGTATCAACCGGTGAAAAAATAAAAGATACGCTTCTAAATGAAAATATAATAGATGTTGATGGTACATATCCCGACAACGGACTGCATCAAGATGGTTATTGGTACGTTAAAAAAGCAATAAATAATCGTATTCCTGTCGTTACGCTAAATCAAGAGAGTAAGGTTATTAATGCGAGTACCACTGAGGATCTACAAATAAACGGCACAGTTAAGGATGTAGAAAACGATAATGTTCAAATCTCGGTAACGGTGGCTGGAATCACAAAGACCACTTCTGTTAATGCATCATCTACAGCAAGAGAATGGGTGCTCAGATGGACTAAAGGTGAGTTGCCTGAAGGAACTTTTATAGATGTCTTTGTAATTGCGGATGATGGAAAGGGTGGCGCAGTAGCTGCTGTATACGACAAAAACATTCTTATCGATAAAACAGGGCCATCTGCTCCAACTATATCGGTCAGTCCAGAAGGTTGGACCAATCAAAACGTTCAAGTTAACGTCACTCCCGGAATTGATTCAATCTCTGGAATAAGTAAAACGGAGTATAGTATCAGTAACGGATCCTGGCAGACCTATACTGCACCGCTTACGATATCAACTGAAGGGATCACATCAATCAAGGCACGTTCGATAGATGGTGCTGGCAATGCAGGAGCGTTACAAGCAGTCAAAACCATGATTGTTAAGAATCCTCCAACAACTCCTTCAATTAAATTGGATTCTGGCTCGATCTATAGCAAAGGATGGTATAAAGGACCTGTTAACTTTGACATATCGGGTAGTACTGGATATGGGAACATTCAATATGAATATAAAATTGGTGATGGTCCCTTTCAGAGTGGTACTTCAGAAGTGATTGACTTGGAAGGAAGAACATCAGTAACTGCAAGGGCAATTAATGAGGCCGGGATCGGAAATGAGACACAAGCTATTGTTCAGATTGACAAAACGGGTCCTACTGCGACATTAACGCCTAACAGTAGTGAATGGACTTCAAACTCAGTAAGGTTGAAGGTCGATGTAGTAGATGAATACTCAGGTGTTTCTCAGGTCAAATATAAGGTGCTACCAACACCAATGTTTCCATCAAAAGGATTTGAAGTTCTTGATGATGATGAAATTGTAATCGCGAATGAAGGTGAATGGTATGTTCACTTGTTTCTAGAAGATGAAGTAGGAAATCAATCTTTTTACTCATCCCAAGCATTCAAAATTCAGAGCCAACCGGCATCACCTGAAAACGTCAGAGCTACAAATGTGCAAGAGAATCAAGTTACTATCCAGTGGGATCTACCACAAGGAAATGTCTATACGGATGGTTATGTATACGAAATAAGGAATACCGTTACAGGTGCAACTTATAGCGTATCATATCCAGAAAATCAAATAACTGATTATAGTGTCGTTGGTGGAAGAACATATGAGTACATTGCGACTGTCAAAAATCATGTTGGCCAATCTTCAGCGGAAAGCATTTCGGTTCTCACAAAACCGGACGGACCGGAGCAGATGCAAGTGCAAAAAGTGGGCCGCGATTACAGTAAAGCACTTCTTACGTTTATACCATCAGTAGGTGCGGACTCCTATCGAGTTATCGTTAAGGACAGTGCTGGAAACAATTTGATCGATGAGATCATTAACACTAACAGTTATACAATCAATGGTTTGCTTGCAGGTTCAAATCACAATATTACTGTTCATGGTATTAATAGTACTGGACAGGGACCTGGTAACAGTATCAGTTTTTTATCTCTACCGGATACACCGGGAGGGTTCTCTGGTGCGAGCATTGAGGAGAATGCGATTACGCTAAAATGGCTCACAGTTACAAGTGCTACTTATTATGATCTGGAACGTTTCACGGATCTGATATATGAAGGACCGGATCTTGAGTTTAAAGATATTGGATTGGACTCTGGAAGCATCTACGATTACCAAGTTACAGCTGCTAATGATACGGGGGCTGGGGAATACGCTGAGCTAACTAACTTGATTACACTTCCAGCTAAACCAAGCAATGTACAAATTACTGGAGCAACTGAAAACAGTATGACCATGCAATGGGACTTAGTAACGGGAGCAGACAACTATCTTCTAGAATCAAACAGAGGAGATCGTGAGATTGTTTATTCAACCCAGCATACTTTCCAAGGGTTAGATCCGGGACAAGAGTACGAGTATACATTAACGGCACAAAACCGGAGTGGACAAGGGAAGTCCGTTAATATAACCGGTGTAACAATTCCAGAGCAGCCACATGGTTTAAATGTTGAACAAATTGAAGAAACGACTGCTGAAATAACGTGGAACTCATCGGCAGGAGCTGATAAGTATATGGTCCGGATAGAAGACAAGGAATATGAAGTTTCCGGGAACAGACTGCAGCTGAACGGACTTACGGGCAGTAAGTCATATCGTTTTACAGTATCAGCCGGTAACAAATCTGGTTATGGGGTATCTGCGGCCAGTGAATTCTTGACAAAGCCGTATGCACCTTCTGATTTATCTATTCAATCAGTAACCAAGGATGCAATAACGTTGATTTGGGAACAGGATGAAACCGCGATTGGTTACAAGGCCGTGATATCTGGATCAGTGGATGTAATGGATGTTTCGAAAAATGAAGTTACTTTCAAGCATCTTGAGCCAGGGAAGACCTATGGATTCGAAGTACGGACAATCAATGGATCCGGAGAAAGTATTCCAGCCAAGCTCTCGATAACCACCAAAACTCTTCCAGTAAACCCAGAAAGTATTATTGTTACGGTTGAAGAGGATCAAGTTATCATTGAATTTACTCCTGTGGAAAATGGGCTGGATCACGTTTTGATTGATGAAGTTGGATCAGAGATATGGAGAGGTACTGAGGGGCCAATAAAATTGTCTCCTGTAACACCAGGTAAAGAATATCATTACAGCATAGTAGTTGAAAATGAACAAGGTGTACCTTCTGACCCGTCCAAAGTAGAGTTTATCACCATCCCTTCAAGCCCGACCGGAGTAGTAGTCCAAGGGATAGGAGAAAACAGTATCGTGTTTGATCTTCGTGCCGCGAACAAGAAGGGTGTCGACTCGATAATAGTCTATCGAGACGGTGAAGAGATTCGCGTAATAAATTCAAGCGAAAATGCCTTTACTGATAACAATCTTGAGCCCGGAAAAGAATATTCATATGAATTTAAATCTCGAAATAAATCGGGAACTAGTAGTGCCGGGATATCTTTCGATGTACAGACTACACCAGGTGCACCCAACGGAATAAAAGTAAAAGGTGTATTTGAGACATCTGTCACGTTTGATTTGTCAAAGGCAAAGACACAAGGTGCTGATAGTATCAAAATACGTCGCAACGGCGAAGAGTTGAGAGTAATAGAGATTAGTGAAAAAGAGTTTATCGATGGAAGTCTTGAAGCTGGTAAGAAATATTCTTATGAGTTCTTGGCACAAAACAAATCAGGAACCAGTAAATCAGTCGCCTTTGAAGTAGAGACAAAGAAGATGCCTCCAGTTGCTGGCGGGGGCGGTAATGAATCGAGCAACGGTAATCCAGAAACCGGAAAAACCCCGAATCATGAGAAGCCGATTCCTGAAGAGATTAATGGAGACACATCTGATGGTGATGAAAAGGACAAACCAAGTCCAGGTAACCAGTCCTCATTTAAAGACATTCAGAATAGCTTTGCAAGAGAATACATTAATGAGCTTGCCAGTCGGGGGATCGTAAAAGGAACATCGGAAACCTACTATGAACCGGTAAGACCGATTACAAGGGTAGAATTTGTATCTATGATAGTTCGAGCCCTCAATCTCGATAGCACTTCACAAAAAGAAATGGAGTTTAAAGATATTAATCTCAAATTGTGGTATGGCAAGGAGCTGCAAGCTGCTTGGGATAACGATGTAGCCCATGGATTTAGCGACACGATATTTAGACCACATGATCTTATTAACCGGGAACAAGCATCTAAGATGCTTGGTAACGTGCTGAAAGCAAAGAGTGAGAACGGTAGCCCAATGTTTACAGATGACGATAAAATCGCAAGTTGGGCCAAAGGAGAAGTAATTGGCTTAAGTCTGAAACAGTTGATTACCGGTTACCCGGATGGATCTTTTAGACCAAAAGCTAATCTTACGCGTGCGGAGAGTGCAGCACTGATTTATCGGATGATTACTTTGGATGCGGCTACTGGTGTCGAGGAGAAGATTAGTGGTACAGATAAAGTATTAGGATGGCCTACTATAACTCCGGATGCTAGTAAAGTAGCGTATCTTGCAAAAGACGGTAGTACTAGTGGTTTGATCAAAGTGTATGATGTTTCGACCAAAACACTAGAAGTTCTTAATTTGCCAACAGGTTCACATAATCCTGTGAACTCTATGCATCCACAACAACACACTACGTTATTGTATACAGGTGATGGGAATAGTCTATTAATCTCGTACACAACTAACACCGCTAACAGAATGCAGTCTATAGGTACATATAAGTATGATGTTAATAGCGGTACTTTTGATACTGTATTAACACCTTCCTCGAAATATTATTCTTCGCTTTCTAACAAAGGTGGCCAGGGTATTATTTCAACGAACTCTGATGGAAGCAAATTTATTGAGTATGTAAATAGTACTGTGTCTGAAGGTGCAGGATTTTATTTGGTTGATTCCGCCAGTGGTAATAGAATTCGGCTAACTCAAGAGGAAGTGTTTCCTCAATATGGAGCAGGAACGTTGCTTGAGGATGCGAAGTATGTGACTTTGCCGAATGTAAAGGGAATAATGGCTACTAGCACTCTAGAGGTTGTAGATCCTGAATTATCGATGGGCTATTACAAATTCTATGGTCTATCGGGAGATGGACAGAAATTATTATCTTTAACAGGAACCTCCGCCCTAGATCTAGTAGAATACTCATTTTCAGATTTGACTGATGGAACGGGTTTTGTGGCACCTGAAAGTGCAACAACTATAACAGCTAGTGTTCCTGGTGATTTCGAGACTGGTAAGATAGAGTGGACTCCGAATCAAACCACATCTGAATTCGAATTGTATATCGACGGTATTTTAAGTGCAACTTTTACTACAAAGAATGTAAGCCCCACTCAGAATGGAACTATAACTTATAATCTATTAAGCTATCCATATTCTGGGGCAATAAAGTTAAAGATTGTAGAGAAAAATAGCAAAGGTTCTGTAGAAAGTAATACTTTCACACTGAATGTGGTAAACTTGCCAGCAAAGCTTGGTAATATAGATAGTTATGTTACCAGTTATGTAGATTTTATGGGTCAGAAGTGGTCGTTAGTTGGTGATAACTATTTACTTAAAGTTAACCCTACTAGCTCCTCTACACCATTTGATAAAAATGGTAGCGGAATATATGATCCTACAAGTGCAGATAATATCGGCGGATATTTGAAGAACTGGTTTGAAGGAAATGCAACTCCAGAGGAACAGGGCATGGTTTCTTTGCATACTTGGAATGTACCTCAAGATGCCAGTCCTTCCAATTCATACACAGTTAGATCAAAAATTGGATTGCTTACCTCGCACGAAGCCAATACTTTAAAAGCAGGTAAAATCCTGAATATGACAGGAAGCACTTCGGTATGGTTAATGAATACGTATGGTGGTACTGGTTATAGTACAATGACCATGAGAAAAGAAGGAAACTTCATCAAAACTAGCAATTCAAATGCGACTGCCACATATATTGCTACATTGCCTGCGTTACATCTACTACCGACTGTTAGCGTTTCTGGAGGGGATGGGTCATTCTCAAATCCATTTACATTAAGTACAGTTCCTGTACAACCACAAGTTCCGGCAGTTACGAATTTGGTAGCGGTTGCTGATTCTCACGAAAAAGCAAGCTTAACGTGGGATTCAGTTCCAAATGCAACAGGCTATGTAGTAAAGCGTGATGGTACAGTTGTAGGTAATCCAACGAGTAATTCCTTCTCTGAAACTGGATTAACCGCAGATACTAACTACACGTATACCGTTAGTGCTAAGATTGGAACAACTGAAGGTCCTGTTACATCTGTAATGGTGAAGACTAAAACTCAAGTACAAATTCCTCAGGTAACAAACTTGAAAGTAGAAGAATTGAGATTTGGGTATGTTAAGATTAGTTTTGACCCAGTTGCGGGAGCAACTAACTATGCTATGAAGCGTAATGGTTCTAACATAGGAAGTGGTTATGAAACTTTCTTTGTTCATAACGGACCAATGGTGACAGGCACTGATTATACTTATGAAGTTCGTGCTAATGTTAATGGAGTGCAAGGACCTGCGGGAAGTATTACAGTTACTGCTCCTGAAAAGGTACCTACTCCTACAAATGCTGTAGGAGTTTCTAATAGTCCTACGACTGTTAATTTGAGCTGGGATTCAGTTCCAAATGCAACTGACTATATTGTGACATTGAATCCGAGCACTATTAGAGATGTAATAACAGAAACAACTGCGACTAGCTATGAGCACACAGGACTTCGTCCTGACACAACTTATTACTACCATGTACAAGCGCGTATAGGGGATGTTTATAGTGATCCTGTAATCGTTCCTGTAAGAACTATGGCATCTATTCCTTTGACTGCTCCACAGGATTTTAAAGTAACAGGCAAGACGGATAAAACTGTAAGCTTCTCTTGGACTTCTGTTCCGGGTGCAACAGGCTATGAAATTAAAGATGTGGCATCAGGAGCTGTTCTCTATGATGGAGGTACTGTAACAGTTGCAACCATTTCTGGTCTGAGTCCAAGTACTGACTATACATTTGAAATTGTAGCTAAGGATGGTTCTGCACAAACCAGCCCTAGCAGTTCTGTAAGTGTAACTACAAATGTGGAAACTATTCCTTACCCTGCTGGGTTTACTGTGACTAAGGTAACTTATGATCAAGTAGACCTTATCTGGGAACTTGTTCCGAATGTAGATAGTTACACTGTGTATAGAGATGGAGTTGCATTAGACACTATTGATTACACGTTCTTTACGGATAATACTGTAACTGAAAGTACTAAGTACATTTACAGTGTGGTAGCAAATAAAGGTGGACAATCTTCTCAAGCTGCCTTGAAAGAGGTTAATACCCCTGCCAGACCTATTGATGGTCAAGCACCGGGAATGCCTACAGGTTTGAAGGTTGTAAGAGCTTATGCAGATAAGGTTAAGTTGCAATGGGATATAGTTTTGGATGCTTCCGAGTATGAGGTTTATCGTAACGGAACTAACCTTGTGTATAAGGGGCCTTTGTCTGTCCTTACAGACGACACCACTGGTCCAGAAGAAACTTATGCATATCTCGTGGTAGCAGTTAACCAATTCGGTAAAACAGCTGGAGCACCTGTTAGTGTTACAACGCCAGCAGAAGCTCCACAGATCATTATCACTCCAGTACCTAGTCCGGCTGAAGGAACTATTACTTTTAACTTTAAAGTAATTCCTGAGGTAGATAAGTACTATGTAGAGCGTAACCCTCAATGGACCTATACGTCTAATGGAGATGGGACGTTCCGTAGAACTTTCGTAAACTCGGTAACGGGTGAAGTTAGGGATTATGGTAATGTAGCTGTTGAAGATGGAAGTCTGCCATTCTATGAAGAAGGCGTCTCAGCAGGTCAGAACTATCACTATGAAATCACAGCCGTAAAGACAGCTGCTGATGGTACTCCGGAAGTTGTTGGAGAAACTGAAGTTTCTATTGATACTCCTACCGATGGTAGTGGTGTAACTGTACCTGATCCAAATGGAAATGGTGGTGGAGGAACTAATCCTCCAACTACTCCAGGAGATGGAAACAACGGTGGTGGAACAACTCCACCGACAAATCCGGGAGATGGAAATAATGGTGGATCTAACCCTGGAACTGGCGGTAATGTAAGTCCTACTCCTCCAAGTGGTGGAGCTGGCGGCTCAACAACACCTCCTACATCTGAAGGAACCGGAGAGAACGGTAAAGATACCTCCGAGGATGGGAAAGGGGCTGAAGGTACGGATGCCCCTGACAAAACTCCATCTGAATCCGTTGAGTTCACTGATGTAGAAGGAAGCCATTTCGCAAGCGATGCCATAAAAGAGCTTTCATCGAAAGGGATTATTACTGGCTACAGTAACGGAACGTTCGGACCAAACAAAACTGTAACAAGAGCAGAATTCGCAATCATGTTGAAGAGAGCATTAGGACTGTCTGGATCATCAGATTTCAGTTCTAAGTTTACAGACTTTAATCAAAATGCTTGGTATGCAGAAGAATTATCAGTTGCTCTCCATCATAGAATCACGAAGGGATTCACCGATAAGACGTTTAGACCTAATGATCTTATTCCTCGGGAGCAAGCATCTGTGATGATCTCCAATATTTTGAGAAACGCTGGCATCAACAATGATGGTACTGCACAGGAATTCAAAGATAGCAAGGACATTGTTGCATGGGCCTCTGAAGACGTTAAATTAGCTGTTGAGCAGGGAATTATTAAGGGCTATGCCAATAATACCTTCCTACCAAAAACTAATATCACTCGTGGTGAGACAGCTGTGCTTATTCAACGATTACTGAAGGTTATCGAATAGGCCTGTTAAAGAAAATGTATTCACTTTTTATTTGAAATAACTGAATTGATACAAGTAAGAAAACAAGCCCTTGTCTATGACAAGGGCTTGTTTAGTTCTATCCTCAGTTGTTAGTCGAATATATAATGCTCATTTATAATTAGAATTGTACAAGTCTATTAGAAAAGGAGAGATGATGATTTGATAAAAAAATATTTGGAAGCTCGTATCCATATACCTATTAATGAAACTAGAGGAAACTATGTTAATGAGAAGGTGGATTGGATCGTAAATGATTTACAACAGTTCCTCAGTATAAATAATGGCATTATTATCGATCAAGAAGTCTTTGAAAAGGAAATTGTTTATACCTCGTCGAGAAACGAGGATTTCACGAAAGAAGAAATTCTAAGTTTCATTGAAAATTGGATGACAACAAAAGAACCGTTTGCGTCTTTTTCAGGGCAATTATATGAATTTGCTAAGGATGATATATACGAACTCTTAATCAATAATTTTGATGGCAAGCATCCTAATCAAGCACTGCAATTTTTTGATGAAGACGAAAAAATGACTATCATGCAGCGGCTTAATGTCCGTATTGAGAAATTGATGGGACTAACACTGACAGAGTACTAGATGTAATCATTTATAAGAATTTTATAATACTGTGGAGGGAACGCATATGAAAAAGAATATTTCTGTAATTATCAAATTAATAGTTATTATGGCTCTGCTCTCTGCCTGTGCATCAAAAGAAACAACAGGAGGTCCAGCAAGGGAAAACAACATGGATGGAACGTTAACTGAAGTTCAATCTAATGTGTCTGAAAGTATCGATAGTTTTATACCGGTAGGTGAACTAGCTAGAATTTATTATCTCCAACATAACAGTGGTAACAATTATCAGGTTGGTCTAAGAACACATCAAAATGAGCTTGTGTGGATTCATATATCCACTTCTCAAGTGTACTTAAAAGAAGACATTGATTATTCATATATCGAACGAGTCGAAGACAAAAGTGGTGCTTTTGGGATAGGTGCTTCTTATATTATAAACGTAAAGGTGGGTACGCCAGTAGGTGGTGGAAGGATAGCACACGGGAAAATACGTTACCAAACAACAATGATCGTAGGTGGAGAGATGGATTAATTGTAAGACAGCTGGCTATCATCCGAACAGAAAATAAAACGTACGTAAGGGGAGGAAGCATTTATTAATGCTTACCTTCCTTGTTTGATTTAAATATGATAATCTTATATTAAATGAACTTTGATCAAGGCTCCCGCCATGCGGCTAAAGGAGCATTTTAAGAGCGCTATTTCAAACGCCTAATCCATTTTTCATGTCATGGAGTGGACGTTTGGAAGAGCGCTTTTTTGCGTTCTATCACAACCCAATCATTCCAAGTTGTAGGAGGAGAATCAATGTTATTAAAATCAAGAAGAGCCAAAGTATCTCAACGCGGTGTTTATTTACAGGACAAAATACTTCAGGAAACTGTCTTTCAACCTGGATCACATTATCGTTATGTCATCGACCAGAATTCAAAAAAAGTCATTATTCTTTCATCTGAAAATAATACGGATAATACAGTATCTAAGCGTCAACTAAAGGAAAGTGTTAAGCCTGTAATTGATATACGGGATAAAGAGGCGCTTGAAGCTTTTAATGGATGCGATTATCTTCAGGTAGAGATTTTCGGAGAGCATGTAGTTGTACAAGGCTACGTTGCCTCCAAAGCATCTGCGTTAGATAAGTCAGCCCAAACGCCAAAAAAAGGTTCCAAGCATAAAATCGCTTATATAAGTGATTTTATTGCAGTAAAGAAGACCTCCGAAATTGTTATGTCTCGGAAAACTTTGCAGAAAGCTGCAGGTTTACTTGGATATGAACAAATGGAGTTCGACCTATTCTTTGGAGAAAACGTAGCATCTGAATCCAATTCATTTCTTCAACCTGCACTTCATAATCTGGAAATCCCGCTTCATGTTGCAAGCTTATTCAGTGGCGCGGGTGTCATGGATTTGGGGTTCTTGGAAGCGGGTTTTGATGTAGTTTTTGCATTAGAGCTTAATCGGGATGCTGTCGAGACTTATCGTTATAATATCGGAAATCATATTATGCATGGAGATATCACGAAAATTGATAAAAGCAAAATTATAAAAGCTCCTGTAATGATTGGTGGGAGTCCTTGTCAGGGTTTTACTAACGCGAATAGAAATACAAATTTTTTAGACAATCCAAACAATCTCCTTGTGAAGCATTACATTGAGGCAATAAAGGCTAATGAGAATTGTAAAATTTTCTTTCTAGAGAATGTACCTCGAATTCTTACGGCTGGAAATGGTCAGTTCAAAGATGAAATTTATTCTGCACTCTCAGATTTTGAGATTACATCTGGTGTTATATCTGCAGCTGATATGGGCAGTCCACAACTGAGGGACAGAGCCTTATTTATTGGAAGTAAGATAGGCAAAATCGAATTACCAACTCCGATATTTGAGAGTAGTACGTATCGAACTGTACGAGATGCATTCACAGGATTGAGAGATGACATACCTAACCAATTAGATGTATCCAAAGCTAAGTCAGAATCACTTGAAAGAATGAACTATGTTCCTCCAGGAGGAAATGTTTTTGACATTCCTGAAGAGATTCGTCCACGGGGTCAGCAATCCAATATGTATAAAAGGTTGGAATGGGATAAACCATCCATTACGATCGTAAATCCAAGAAAGTCTTGTATCCTTCATCCAGATAAAAATCGTATTCTTTCGGTTAGAGAATGTGCTCGTTTATTTGATGTTCGTGATAACTTTGAATTTAAAGGTGGTCTTTCATCAATGCAGCAGCAGATTGCAAATGCTGTACCTGTTCGCTTAGTTCGATCAGTCGCTGAAGTCATAAAATCAGTGATACACCGTTTTAACGAAAGTTTACGTTCATATCAAGGTCTGCAACTGGTATGAGAAATGAATGCTAAATAGTGTTATCTTTATTAAGAAGGAGTAATGACTTCTCAATAGATGAAAATAATGCTACTATAAATGCATAAATAATTACTAGCAAATGCTTCCGCCACGCGGCAACGAAGCTTTCATTTTTATTTCGCCAACAAATGGCGCCTATTTCTGTGAATTACACCTTTTATGGGTGGAATCAGATAGGCGCTTTTTTTGTTGGCTTTTTAGCTATTAAAAGCGTGATGGCATTTTTCGAGGAGGCGATATGCATGGAGGGACAACTTTCATTTATTGTTGAAGACAATTCATTATTGATCACCGATAAGGAAGTTGTGACATGCCATGATAAGTTTAAGGATATGGAGTTATTTATAGAACAACCTGATCCTTTTATTGAGGCTAGCAAAAAGTTCTTTTTTATTGAAGAAGGAGAACAAATTGAGTTAGATGAACTGATTTTACCCATAATAGAGGAGGAAAAAGAGTCTATGAGTTTTCAAGAAATTGTTAAGATATTGAAAGACAGTAGTAAGTATACAATACTGATGTTTGATGACCTTACCGGGTTTCCAATATCGATACAAATTACTTTGAGTAAGGCAGCGATTGCTTCGTTTGCTCAATATCCAGAGGCATTATATCTAGATTATAGAGTAAAACGTCGTCGAACAAATAGCCAGTTTGTTTTTCTGCCCAATAAATCATTTATTATTTGGGACGGGCACATAGATGTAGATACCAATATGTGGGGGAAGTGGACTCGACCTTCTGTTGCATCTATTAATGTTCGCAGAAGTAAATATAATAAACTGGATAAACAGTATTTAGTAGATGGAGTTAACTCAACAGAGCAGCAACCAATTATTGAGTATCTTCCAATGAATGCAATAGCGTAGTTTTTCTTAATAAATATTACTAATTAGGACCCTCTGACTTTTCTTGTCAGGGGGTCTTGTAATTGAGGAGTGGGAAATATGGACCTTTTACTTACATTTATTGAACCGCAGCATGCGATGGAAATTGAAGATGCACTAGATGATGCGGGTTATATATGTAGGATTATTCATACGCCTGAATGCTTACTTGATGTGAATGTCTTCTTTTGCAAGACTGCATTACTAGTTATCGAGCCAGCTGATGAAGTGTATGACCATTTAATTAGTCTACCGGTTGCCTGTGTATTTCAAGCATCTATGGGCCGATACGTGCAAATCGTCCTGGATTAGAAGGGAGCTTAATTGTGGAGCAGTTATCATTATTTACAGAAGAAATCATTAAGGCTAATCCTACAGCTACTTTTACAGGTACTATACCATCCATAAAACCTGCTGGTGAATCAATACGAAAGGTGATTGAGAATATTAAAGAAGCCTACTTGGATCCCAGTAATAGTAGACCTTGGGTTGTGACAACATCTTTTGGTAAAGACTCGACTTTGTTATGTGTCTGTACCTGGGTAGCGTTGTTAGAAACACCTCCTGAACATCGTACTAGAAGGATCTACTTCATAAGTTCTGACACGGGTTTAGAACATCCAAACTTAACACAATATGTCCGAAAGAGTATACGGTTGATGAATGAAAGTGCTAAGGAACAAGGTCTGGATTGCTTCGAGGCTGTATTAGTAGAGCCGGAAGCTAAGGAGAAATTTGCGAGGAAAGTAATAGGACACGGTCTAGTGCTACCAACTTCAAAAAGCCCTTTTCGCTGGTGTACAGATAGATGGAAGATTGCCCCTGCAGAGCGTTTTATTAAGCTTCTAGTAAAGCGATTTGGTGAAGTATGCGTTATGACCGGTGTTCGTCATGCAGAATCCATTAAGCGCTCAAACTCGATCTCTAAGCATGGCATGAAAAATCAGTTTATATTTCCAAAAACGAAACCAGGGAAAGATAAATCGAGTGATCAAGAGAATCGCATTATTATTAAAAATCGATTTGAAAGTCATCCAATTGCCGACATCCGTGACAGTGATCTGTGGGATTACCTAATGCAATGGTCCAAATTTCCGTGGGGTGGAAGGTTTTATGAGATGTACTCTTTCTACTCAGACCAAGGAGAATGCCCGATGCAAGTGCAAGAGATGAAATCGACCTGCGGGCAAAGTAGGAACGGGTGTACTCTTTGTATGATGATTCGCGATGATGGAATGCTTGAACATTTCTGATATTTTGTATTAAAGTTATGTTCTAATTTGCAATAAAGTTGTGTTCTAGTGAAAAAGTTGTGTTCTTTGATTGAATTTTGTATTAAAGTCGTGTTCTTGCTCACTTTTTGCACTGTGGTTGGATTACAACATTTTGTTTGGAGACAGACATTAAAGACTAGTAACTAGTGTTAACATCCAATAAACCTTAAAGCCCATACAAACTCTGCACTAAGCTTATAAAGTTTAACTGTAAGCCGGAGCTGATTTCAGGCATTTACTCCTGATTTCACTCGGCTTTTTCTTTTCTCTCCGATCATTATCCTGCAGCCCCTTACCAGCTCCGAGTAACTTCACAAGAGCTTTATGATTGGATCATTGTTGGCTGGAAGTATGAACCTGTTGGACCACAACTAAAGAAGAACTTTTAGAGGAAACATTGTACACAAGATACTTTTCTGGTAATCGAGAAGGATTTTCCGGATTTTATAATGTGTCCAAGATAGATAGCGTTGAGCGAATTAAAGGCAATACACGAAGACATTTAGTTATTGCAAGTGCATTAAACTATTCAGGACATCACGCTCCTTCATATGAAAGAATCACTTTCACATTAATCGATACACCTGAGAACGGAATAAAAATCATTAAATTTAGAAAGAAAAGCAATGTAGATGGTAATACGAATAGTGAAAACAAAATCGCATTAGTGTGTTTAAACTCCCTCGAAGTGATTCAATTTCCTCACTCAAACTCATGAATTCGCAGGATTTCACCCTGAGCTAAACATGAAAGAAGAGAATCCAGGGGAGTCGGTGGCTGGGGACAGTAGAAAGGGCATGCGGGAACAAGGGTGTTGTGTCCAATACCCACTTTGTTCCATATCATGCACGTCTCCACTTTGCCCTAGTGATTCTCACTCCCATGTCTCAACGGGTCTTAGCCCTTTCATTCCTTCGTCACATCTAACTAAGGGGTGGAGGTCGGTCTTTCTAACGGAACGGGTCCGAGCCCTTTTGTTTAATATCTCCCGATACCTCGTGCTTCTTGTCATCCTGCGAATGCATGAGCTGGTGAGAAAAACTGCTTAAGCTGCTTGCGGAAACACTTTAGTCGAGTCGTAAGCTTCACTGCTTTTGGCCAGACCAACAAGCATACGGGCGACTTTACCGCACAATTTCATTATAGATTTCATTTTCTTGAGTTTTTTCACATCGACATTATGGTGGTGCAGGGCTCTAATATCCGGATTGGTCATGACCATGCACATCGTCATGAGATAGAGAAAACGTCGGAGACGAGGGCGGCCGCGTTTGCTAAGCGCCATTTTACCACGCCACTTTCCGGAACTGGCTTCAGTTAAATTGAGGCCGGCATGTCGTAATAAAGCATTTCCATGTACATAGCCGCTCAGATCTCCAGCTTCTCCTAGAATGCCAGCCAAGCTCGTTGCATTCAAACCCTGAATATCGAGCAGTTTCTGTGCATAGGGGATACGCCTCAAGATGAGATGAAGTTCATGCTCAATTTGTTCAAGTTGGCGCTGAGCCAAGTCATATTCCTCTAGTAGTTGACTCAGATGAAGCTTGTAGGCTTGGAGTGCCTGCGTGGCGCCAATGCTGCATTTTGCTAGTTCAATGAGCTGTTCCGCTCGTTTAACTCCAGCATGACGCTTTACATATTGTTTCCAACCGGTAAGAACCTCTTCTGTGGTTAATCTACTAATTTCCTCCGGTAAGGGAAAGAGTCTGAGCGTAGCAATAGAGCTGGTACAGGTAAGGGTTTTAAAGACCTGGCGCAGCTCAGGGAACACGATATCAACCCATCGATGAATTTGGTTAACAGCACTGTTGAGCCGTTTTGTAACCGTGTCTCGGTTAGCCATGAGAATTCGCAGTTCTTCGTAGGCTTCTGGATGAAAACGAACAGGGGAGTAGTACCCGTTTTTGACCATGTCTGCAATGACAAGAGCATCTTTGCGGTCACTTTTAGATGGCGAGTTGTCACGGTTCTCCTTATTCTTTTTAACGAGATGGGGATTAACGAGAACGGCTTCAATGCGCTGAGAAGAGAGCCAGCGCGCAAGATTCAGCCAGTAATGACCTGTAGGTTCCATGCCTATAATGACTTTGTTAAGCTTGTAGGTTTGGAGTAGATCCTGGATCCAGCGTCCAAATAGCTTGAAACCCTCAAGATGGTTACCGAATTCCAGCGGTGCACCTAAAGCAATCCCGCGAAAGCTGACGGCCCGGGCAACATGAGTATCTTGAGCAATGTCTACTCCGACGACCAGATGATGAGCGGTAATGTTTTCAATGAGTTGATTTTGCTTATCTTGTGCTTTAAACTTCATAGTAGAGCGACCTCCTGGATGGGCTTTTTGAGGCAATGACCTCGTGTGTAACCCCATCGTACCGAGGCGCTCGTTTTTGTTCAATCTCCAAAATATTCGTATTACAGGAATTCTAACGGGCAGATTACTTTAGTTACAACATTAACCTTCGGGAAAATACAAGCTTTACTGCGATGCCCAACCGATACATTCTTATCTAATCAAAACTTTACCTATACCCTTGGCAAGGCAGCATGTTACCATATTACTGTTGTCCGAAAATTTACCAGTACCGGGGGTATTTTAATATATGAGCATTAACTTACAAGATTGGATTCAGGAAGCCGATTTGGTGAGCATGCAAAAGGCAATGTCTTCGGGTGAATGTACATCCGAAGCCCTCGTCCTTGCATATATCGAACGCATTCATAGGTATAATCCTCTGATCAATGCCGTATTAGAGATCAATCCAGATGCTCTTGAAATAGCAAGGAATCTTGACCTTGAGCGAAATACAACAGGTAGTAGGGGGCCGCTGCACGGAATTCCAATCCTGCTAAAGGATAACATCGATACGTACGACCGGATGCATACGAGCGCTGGTTCAATCGCATTGGCTGAGTCGTTTGCTCCTGAAGATGCGTTCGTAGCCGCAAAGCTCCGGGCCGCTGGCGCTGTTCTTCTAGGTAAGGCCAATATGACCGAGTGGTCGAACTTTATGTCCAATCGTATGCCAGCTGGATACAGTTCCAGAGGAGGATATGTGTTGAATCCATATGGACCTGGCAAGCTCTTCGTCAGCGGATCAAGTTCAGGATCGGCTGCAGCCGTAGCGGCGAACCTGACAGCAGCAGCGATCGGAACAGAAACCGCAGGTTCGATTATTGGGCCGGCCAGCCAACACTTTCTCGTCGGAATAAAACCTACTGTAGGGCTTGCGAGCCGCAGCGGAATTATCCCAATCTCTATAAGTCAGGATACGCCAGGACCGATTTCAAAGACAGTCACTGATGCAGCGATTCTACTTGGGGCAATCGTCGGGATTGACGAAAACGATAAGGCAACTTGGACTAGCACACATCGTACTTTTCATGACTACACAACTTATCTAGACAGAGACTTTCTGTGTAAAACTCGAATTGGGATTTCTAGACATTACTATCGGTCGTTGGATGAAGAAAGACTTTCCATCATGGAATCCGCCATTAATGTTCTGCGTGAGCAAGGTGCTACAGTTATCGATCCTGTGGACCTCCATTTGGAACAGCATCCATGGAACAATGATGTTATCTGCTACGAATTCAAAACAGGCCTGAATCGCTATTTATCAAAGTTGAACTCGGATCTGCCCGTACATTCTCTTCAAGATCTGATAGCTTATAATCAGAAACACGCTGCATCCGCATTGAAGTTTGGCCAAGATAATCTGATTCGTTCGGAACAAAATGCGCTAAACGAGACAACATATCAACTTAAACGACAAGAATATAACCATCCGGCTGTAACGCAAGGGATTGACTATGTACTCGATCAACACGGCTTAGATGCTTTAATGTTACCCGGTGACGTTGATGGCATGTACATTGCTGCCCGGTTAGGGTATCCCCTTATTACGGTGCCCGCCGGTTATTCAGCAAAAGGAACAATTGATGCTGATGGCGATTCGACGCAGGGGCCATTTGGTGTTGTCTTTTCCGGGAGGGCTTTAAGTGAGCCCACGCTAATCAGCATCGCCTATAGTTTTGAGCAGGCAACACTAATCCGTCGTCAACCAGAAATGGGCTAAGCTAACGGAGAACGATAGTTGAACCAATACAGGGAGCAGAACGCCGCGACGCTGCTCCCTGTTCTATTGTAATTGGCAGGATAATTCAATAGGATATTAGTCTTTTATGGTAAGATTATAGAACAAGATAAGTTATAGTCGTCGTTTTTAGAATAAACAGTATGAAATTATAGGGGAGTCCTAAATTGAAAAAGAAAATGAACTATTTAATCTTAATTTTAACGATCATCTTTATGGTTGGTTGTACCAATGTAGAAGATCCGCCTATTACAAATGGAGAAAACGCCATACAAGAAGTAACCAAAGTTGATAAAGAAGCAGAGGGAACTATTACCGAGGCCATTAAGGAACCAAAAGGAGAAGAAAAGGTTGTTGATGAACCGGCAGTCGAGGAAACACCAACCCAACCAAATAACGATCTATTCTCAGGATACGAACGTATTGAAGTGGATGCTTGTGATTTGTCTGGCCATCGTGAACCTAACGTCGTTGTGGATGTTGGTTACGGGAAGCGTGAATACTGGGCATTTACAAACGAACACGGGCAACTAGTGCGTGTCATTGCTGATAAAATCATTCTACAAGATGACAATAAAGAGCCTGTCTCATCGTCTGGTAGGTATTGTGCTGATGAAGCAAAGGTCCCTGGGGTTGAGAGTGCTGTTTTAGACGAAGGACATGCCATAGCTGATTCTCTTGGCGGTGTATCCAATGCTTATAATATCACCCCACAAGATAGTACGCTCAACCGACATGGTGATCAAGCATATATGGAAGACGCTATACGCAAAGCAGGTGGAGCTACTAATTTTGAAGCAATTATCACCTACCCGAACACGAAAACGCAGATTCCCTCCAGTTATCAATACACCTATACGTTAAAGGGTAACGTGATTGTCGATAAATTTGATAATGTGAATCCTGACGAAGTAAACAAAACCCTTGGTTTAACAGACAGTAAGCCTTCTGATTCAAAAAGTTCGAACACAAAAGCGACTAATCCAAATACAAAAGATGATCTTTCTAGTGTTGATACCAATGGTAACGGGAAGATAACGATAAAAGAAGCGAAAGCAGCCGGTTATAGTATGCCAATAACGAGTGATCATTGGTTATACAAATACATGGATGATCGTGATGGTGACGGTATGGTAGGTGAGTAAGACTAAAATTAAATGAACGGAAGAACAGAACATACTCCTGTTTGCCACAATTCCCTATGGATGGTTATAACTAGAGATGAACATCCTGAATGGTTTCAGAGTATTGAATAATAACTCTTGATAACTCATGGTGGTTGAACTAACGGGAAACGATAGCTTAATAAAAACAGCAGCGATCGGTTTAGATGAACTGTGACCCATAAGATGGACACTTTGAAAAAAGTGACTTCTTGTGGGTCATTTGTGTTTTAATCAAGGTATGTGACGAGGAGTGATACGAAATGGGGAAGTTGAAACGGTTACTCTTTACCGAGGAGCAAATGAGGAAGCTTGAGGAGAATCCAAACGTACATCATGTGACCGAGGCGGCCATTACATACACACCTGCATTCAAGCTGGAGGCGCTGAAAGCCTACAAGCAGGGGCAGACACCTTCAGAAATCTTTATTCGTGCCGGCTTCGACCTGGACATTATTGGTCATAAGAAGCCCAAAGACAGCTTAAAACGGTGGCGTGAAACCTTCGAGCTGTACGGTGAGGAAGGATTGGCTACAGAGCGGCGCGGTAAGAGCAGTACAGGGCGCAAGCCAGCCGGTCAGTTGTCAGCAGAAGAAGAATTGAAACGGGCTAGGGCCCAGATCAAACTGCTTGAAGCTCAAGTGGACATGCTAAAAAAGCTCGAAGCGCTCGAGCGGCAGAAGAAGAAACGCTGACGCCCTCTGAGCGCTATGAGATCATAAATCGCACCATTCGGGCATATGCCCTGAAACGAATGACACGCTATCTGTGCGAACTCGTGGAAGTAAGTCCAAGCGGCTATTACAGGTGGCTGGGAGCGGAAGAAGATCGTGAACTTCGTGCGGCTGCGGACGAGCAGGACATCCTTCTCATCAAGCAGCACTTTGACGCGCTTTGCGGCAAAGCAGGTGCGCTTGTGATTAAGATGCGGCTGGAACAGATAAGCGGCGTTGTCATGAACCACAAGAAGATTCGCCGACTTATGGGAAAGGCAGGTTTGGTGGCCGTAATCCGTCAGGCGAACCCCTACCGCAAGATGGCTAAGGCAACTCAAGAGCACAAGACATGCCCGAACCTGCTGAAGAGAAAGTTTGACCAAGGTGAACCTGAGAAAGTGTTTCTCACTGACATCACTTATTTGCGCTATGGAAGCGGACGCTGGGCATACCTTTCCTGTGTGAAGGACGGGGCGACCAGGCAGATCCTTGCCGACAGCGTGGCAGCAACACTCGAGCTTCCGATTGTCGAGCGGACAATACAGGGTCTTTTAGAGCGATTAGATGGAAACATTCATCCAGAAGCGATCCTGCACTCCGACCAAGGGATGCACTACACGCATCCTAAAACTCGTCTTCTTATGGCTGAGGCAGGATTTAAGCAGTCGATGTCGCGCAAAGGCAATTGCTGGGACAACGCTCCCATGGAATCATTCTTCGGTCACTTGAAAGACGACGTTGATTTTAGCGATTGCCAAACTATTGATGAAGTGAGAGTGCGAGTGAAGGAGTACATAAGCTACTACAACTCAGAACGATACCAGTGGACATTAAAAAAGATGACCCCCGATGAATTCAGAGGTCATCTGCTTGCTAGCTAAGCTCTAGGCGGTTTATTTCAAACTGTCCACAAACTGGGTCACAGTTCACCCCTCAGGGGCTCTTTTTATTTAATCTTTTTTCTTGACCTTTACATTAATGTGAAGCTTTATAATAAAGCTAACGTTCCTAATCGATGAGGTGATCGTTTTGAAGATCGGAAAGGTAAGAAAAATAACTGGCGTTAGTGCCCGTTCGATTCGTTATTATGAGGAGAAAGGATTGATCAAAACATCTCGTCAAGAAAATAATTATAGAGAATATGACGAAAAGGCGATCGAATCCATTAACGCAATTCAACTTTATTTAGGTTTAGGGCTGACAACTGACCGGCTAAACCCCCTTATAGTGGACACAGCACCTCTTATTCACTGTTATTCTTAGAATTTCTTCCAATTCCTTCGTTTTTCGCCTGAATGAGCATCTTTTATCCCAGCAAATTTATACTCCAGAACTCCTCGTCAAAATTCAGGCTCGGTGAGCTTTCGATATCGTTCCAAATTTCCTTTCTCAAGGGCGTCACGCTGCTTGATCAGACGTTGAATCTCTTCCCGCAATCGTTCGATGGTAGCTTCCATCTCGGCAATCCCTTCTTGCAGTTGCACACGATGCTCATTCATGGATGTTCGCCTCCTTTTCTCATCCCGTGATACTTAGACCTTAATCTGCTTTGCTTTCACCGTTCCTTGCTTCACCGCTTCCATATATTCATAGGGAGACAAGTCATAGATGCTGCCATGGATACGGATACGATTGTAATCTTGGATAAACTGACTGACCCCTTCGTAAGCCTGTGGATAAGACTCAAACTCGTTTTGCTGGTAGCATTCCTGCTCTATGATCGAATGGTAAGATTCGATGTGAGCGTTTTTATTCGGTGTTTTGGGCGGAATTCGCTCGTGAACCATGGCAAACTCGGTACAGGCCTCCTCAAATAGATGGCTAATAAACTGCGGACCATTATCTGTACGTATCGTCGGCTTTTCTGCCTTGTCAAAGAGCTGGCGCCTCATCAGCGCTTCCTGCGTGATCTGGACGAGATGCTTGGCCTCACACGTTAGACCGATGTGATACGTGACGACCGCACGGTCAAACACATCCAAGATGCTCATCAGGAAGAAGAAACGTTGCTCGCCGTGAATCCAACCGTACTTAATATCCGTTTCCCACAGTTGGTTCGATCCCGTTATGATACGGTTATTGGCAAGGCGCCTCGGGTGCTTGATCTTGAGTTTCCGCTGTGGACGAAGCACGTCCATTTCCTTGCATAGGCGGTAAACTTTCTTTTTTTTAATCTTCAGTTTATGGCGGCGACGTAGCAGGATGGTTAGCTTGCGGTAGCCGTAATTCGAGCCTTCCCCTGCCAAGAACTCCATGATCCATTCGCATATCTGCTCATCACTGATGGGCTTACCACCCTGTGTATAAGATAAACCAGGGGCGGGGCGACCGGCCCTGTGGATGTTTTCCTTTCCTTGTTGCGATCTATTCACATGTGCATAATACGTGGAGCGCTCTACGTTCAACACACGCAGTACGGAGCTGATGGCATGCCCTTGGCCCATATACTTCTGGGCAATCTCTATTTTATCCGCAAGTGTGGGTTCGTTTTTTTTAGTAGGTCTTTGAGAATATCCCTCTCCAGGGCTTGTTCTGCAAAGAGCTTCTTGAGCTTCTCATTTTCTTTCACAAGCTCTGCATAATCCGCTGCGGTAGGCACAAATTTCGCTTGCTTGATACTCGCCCCATTCAGTTGATCGAGATCCTTACGGTTCAGCTCTTTTGCCCATCGAAGCACCATCTTCGGATCGAGTTCATGTTGTCTGGCCACAGCCGTCATATTGCCAATTTCCTTTCCCTTGGCAACCACCATTTTCTTGAAGTTCAGATCATACTGCTTCCTCTTCATTTCGCGTTCCCCTCCGCCTTAATATGATTATATCGGAGTAAGGGGTGTACTGTCCAAGTTCATTTAGGGGCTAAATAGATAGAACGGTAAATTAAAGGAGGGCTACCCCATGACTATATTTTCGATTGTACTTCAAAGTTTATTGTTCCTGTTGCTGGCTGATATCCCTCGATCGAAGGCCGCACAAGTTGAAGCTGGTGGACGGTTCGTCGTTCAAGTACAACGCCCTGGTGCTCGCCTCGGCAGCGAGACCAGGCCTACTCTATTGATACAAGTATAGTAGACTGATAAAATCATAGTTAAGAGTGTCTCATAAGACTTGTCTCAAAAATGAGGTGAAATTTTGCGGAAAATCGGTTATGTACGCGTCAGTTCGACTAGCCAAAATCCTTCAAGACAATTTCGGCAATTGAACGAAATTGGAATGGATATTATTTATGAAGAAAAAATTTCAGGAGCCACAAAAGATCGTGAACAACTTCAAAAAATGTTAGAGGATTTACAGGAAGGTGACATTATTTATGTTACAGATTTAACTCGAATCACTCGAAGTACGCAAGATTTATTTGAATTGATTGATTTAATACGAAATAAAAAGGCAAGCTTAAAATCACTTAAGGATACATGGCTAGATTTATCAGAAGATAATCCATATAGCCAATTCTTAATTACGGTAATGGCTGGTGTTAACCAATTAGAGCGAGACCTTATTCGTATGCGTCAGCGTGAAGGAATTGAGCTCGCAAAGAAAGAAGGGAAGTTTAAAGGACGGTTAAAGAAATATCATAAAAATCACGCAGGAATGAATTATGCAGTAAAGCTATATAAAGAAGGAAATATGACTGTAAATCAAATTTGTGAAATTACAAATGTATCTAGAGCTTCTTTATATAGAAAGCTATCGGAAGGAAAAAAATAAGCATTCATTACTTATATTAAAAATTTCCGGGGATTGTGAAACAACGTACCTAACCAAGCAGGCTATTTCTATAAGGAAGTATCAATATTTGTTTATCTAACTAGGCACGATCATCAAAGGGTTCCGAGTACATTTTAACGGAGATATACGCTAAACTCAGATTTAAAGCAAGGCTGTATTTTCCGAGAACACTTTATAAAAAACAACCTTAGTCAATCACAAACGAAGGTTGTTTTTATAAAGTCATGGTCTAATTAAAACAATTGCTGTCCCAAGAGCATACCTGAGACTGAAAAGGCACCAGCAGGTGGTAAAACATTAGTATATATGGGAGGTCCCAAACGGGGTGTAAAGGTTGTAGCAATCCAATTTCCATATTCACCAGCCAGCAAAGAGGGAGGTTTCATTATAAACCGTCCACTTAAAACGAAATGCCGAATGCTTATAGCGGTCTCATCAAATATTGTCAAGTTGCCAAAAAAGGAGGCATATGGTGAATCGAAACTTATTTGTTTAGCGCTTTCGTCCCAATACCCATTAATCGGAATAGATATACCACGAAAATTAACTGTACCTACTACTTTGTTGTCTACAATGGAATCAATGGTAAGTATACCTCTAATAATGGATCTCCCCGCAATAGAAGCATCAATCCCCCATACGGATGGAAAGGGGATACTAACTTTGGCTGTCTTTGGAATTTTCAAAATTAACCTCTCCTTGATTATTTTATGTATGGATTGAGTTGTATTTAATCATAATCCTGTAGTAATGATACAGTATATGCACAGAGAATCACTTAGGTGTTTTGTTAAGAAAGAAGCATCAATAATCAATCAGCCTACTGTCTAGATGAACAAGAGTTTGCCTGACCCACGAAAAATATGGAACATTAATTCCTGCTGCTCATACATATGGTCTCGCATTTGGAAAATTTCTTAGCTTTAAAATAAATCATCTGATTCAATGAAATGTAATGCCTATCATCACCTATTTTTATATGTACCTCAGAAGAATTCCTATACCTCCGTTACTCTTCGATCATATTGCATTTGTACGAGGTGGTGTAAAATGTTTAAATTATATTTAGATCCTGGTCACAGGGGAGTGGACCCAGGAGCTATTGGCAATGGGATGCAGGAAAAAGAAATTACCTTAAATATTTCCCATAGCATTCGAAATCTCTCGGAAAACCATTATGAAGGCCTGCAAATTAAAATGAGTAGAACAGCAGATATTACGCGCAGCTTAAAAGAACGTACAGATGATGCGAATGCTTGGGGTGCAGATTATTTTCTATCCATCCACGTTAATGCATTTAACGGTTCAGCTCATGGGTATGAAGATTATATTCATAACAGTTTGTCTGATTCATCGAGAACAGCGTTCATTCGGGACATTAGAAATTGTCAAAGTAAATAACTTGCATAACCGTGGCAAAAAAAAGGCCAATTTCCATGTACTGCGAGAAACCAGAATGCCCGCTTTATTAACGGAGAACGGATTTATTGATCATGCAAGCGATGCCCAAAAATTAAGAGACCCGAATTGGCGGCAAGCGGTTGTCCAAGGGCATGTTAATGGGTTAGCACGCGCGTTTAATTTGAAGAGAAAATCGACTAATCTGAAAAGCAATATGGCTATTAAACGTGTAATTGTTGACGGTGTGCAAGTAGGTGCTTACGCAGAAGAAGAAAATGTGTTGAGAACTGTACAACGCAACCTGAGAACAGCACAAAGGATTATTATTGAAAATGTGTAGTTTCGTTGGGATAACGGTTGCTTGACTGCAAGCACGTTAAAGTTTTATCAAAATGGATAACTAGGCTGGATGAACAAAATATACGCTAAGCCTTTGATGTGACGGGCTTAGCATTTTTTTCTTGCTCTAAGTTGGTCCGGCCGATATAAGCCAGGACTAGCTTAATATCAGATGAATAGAACGAAGTTGTTGAGGGAATTATAGCTCATGATGTTTCTATTTCAAATTGTTGGATTTGAGGTGAGTTTTTGCCTAAGATTACTCCTATTCAGTCATACATGATTATTATGCTTTCGGTTGGATTAATGAACCACGTGATTATTATCCCTTTACTACTCGAAGCATCAAAGCGAGATGCCTGGCTCGTAGTGCTTCTTGTTTTTGTCGCTTCACCTGTCTGGATTGGTTGCTTGAACTACATCATTCAAAACATGAACAATCAACACATTAAAAAGTGGCTAGATCAGCACTTTGGAAAGTTTTTATCTGCAATCTTAGTGATTATTTATAGTTTGTTATTATGGCTCATGGGCTTTATTTCCTTAAAAGATACTCTAACATGGACAATCGCATCTTACTTGCCGCAAACACCGATACTAGTTCTTGCGGGAACCACACTTGTTGCATGCTTCTTTGCTACTTTTCAAGGACTCCGTACAATTGCAATTGTGAGCGGAATATTGTTGCCATTTGTTGTTATTCTAGGTCATCTTGTGGCGATTGCCAATTTTCAGTTTAAAGATTATACCCTGCTTTTTCCTTTGTTAGAAAACGGGACAACTCCATTATGGAAAGGTGTTCCTTACGTTGCCGGGGGATTGCTGGAGTTGCCTTTCTTGATGTTGCTGATTCAGCACAAATTAACAAAAAAACCAGGATTTAAAAGCTTGATGTTGATGTGCTTCATCCTTACAGGAATTACGTTAGGACCATTAATGGGATCGATTGCGATATTTGGCCCTGATGAAGCGGCTAACCAAAGATACCCCGCTTACGCTCAATGGAGAATCGTTAGACTGGGAGAATATGTGGAGCATGTCGATTTTTTTTCGATTTACCAGTGGCTATCCGGTACATTCATTCGTGTGTCCCTTTCTATCTATCTCTTGGGAGAATTGTGGAATTTACAAAAACGCAGATGGTTACCTGTGTTATTTGGCGCATTGGCCATGCTTGTTGCCATTTTGCTGCCGATGAGCGACATGGCTTTTCTAGACTTGTTAGGAAGGTTTTATTTTCCTTCATTTTGTATCTTTACAGTAGGGACCTTGATCCTGTATGTTGGTCGAATGATCATCTCAAGAATTCGCCAAAAGGAGTGACTAGCTAGGATGAATAAACTATTCCGACGAATGAAAAGATTATTTGGAAATCAGGGGGCAGAAAGCAAGAGGCCATCGCCTAATACAGAGGCAACAGTCTTGCAACCACTTAATGAACAATCACTCATCCAACACTTTAAAATGTGTCAAGATGTTAAGCACCATGTTTACAAATTAAACCCTGATGATGAACAATCGAGAATCCTATTGCTTTATTGTGAGGGGTTAAGTGACAACAAAACATTCATTCATGAAACTGTGCTTCCTCATTTGACCCGATTTTATGAAAACAATGGTTTTCATCATCAGGAGGAAATAGTCGAGTCGAGCCAACTACAATTAGAGTTCGTTACTCTTGAGGAGTGGGAGCAAACGGCCGAAACGGATATTTTTGAAGGCAAACTGCTTTTGTTTATTCCGACCCTACGCTCCTTATTCTCCCTCGATATCTCAAAAAAACCAGCGCGAAATCCGGAAGAATCCAGTATTGAGGTCTCGGTACGTGGACCAAAGGATGGATTTGTGGAAGAACTTGGAGTCAATGTGGCGTTAATTCGGAAACGAATCAAATCAACCAGTATGGTTTATGAAACGAAAAAAGTAGGCGTTCGCACGAAAACAACCGTTGCGATTCTATACATGCGTGACATTGTTGATCCTAAGATTGTTCAAGATGTAAAGAATAAATTAGATGATCTTCACATTGACGGAGCGTTTAGCGCCACTCAGCTAGAAGAATTAATGGAACCGACAAAAGCATTATTTCCTTTGATGGGGTATACAGGCAGACCAGACTTTACCGCTAACTGTATGCTAAATGGCCGTGTAGCGTTGATTGTGGATGGTACACCAGCTGCGTTGATTGCGCCTGCCAATTTATTTTTGCTTGTGAAAGCACCCGAAGATATCCACTTTACTGCTTTGTCAGCTACATTTGGTCAAACGCTTCGTTTACTTGGTTTGTCCGTATCGCTACTGCTTCCTGCATTTTTTGTTGCCATTCTTTCCTATCATCAAGATCAGCTGCCCTATTATCTGCTTGCCACTTTGGGGATTAACCGGTTGGGAATCCCTTTTGATGTGGCAACTGAAATGTTTATTGTACTTATCTTCTTAGAAATCCTGCGGGAAGCTGGTACCCGACTCCCTTCTGCGGTCGGCAGCACGGTAACGGTTGTAGGAGGACTTATCCTGGGGGATGCAGCCATTCGTGCAGGATTCTTATCCCCTGGTATTGTTGTCATCGGAGCAATTACACAAATCTTTGGTTCAACTTTATCGAGCCTATCATTGGCTGGAACAATTAGTATCTTACGCTTTTTTCTTTTCATTCTGTCTGCCATGCTTGGCATTTATGGCTTCTTTCTTGGATTATTTATTGTGCTCAGCCATTTAGCCTCATTGCGTTCATGCGGCTTGCCTTACTTGGCCCCAATATCACCTCCATTTAAAGACTTGGCCAACGCTTTGTTTCGATTACCTTGGCCATGGCGAAAAACTCGACCGGACATGTTGAAGACACGAGATTCTACAAGGCAAGGGGACAGGCATAAATGAGGAGATATAAAAGTATGGTTGCACTTTTCCTTCTTCTCACCCTTACCGGTTGCTGGAGCAGATATGAAGTGCAAAACATGAACTATGCTACGGCTGTTGGAATAGACTATGTCGATGGTCAATACACCTTATATGTGCAATTGCTTGATTTCTCGACAGTGGCCAAGCTGGAGGGACAGCAAAAAGCGGAGCAGCCCCCGGTTTGGGTGGGCAAAGGCGAAGGTTCCTCGTTTACGGAGGCGGCAAATGATTTGTACAGTACATCACAACAACGCTTAAACTTGGGACAAATCTCTGCCATTTTGTTCAGCGAGAGATTGATGAAGGAAAACAAAGTCGGAGAAGTGCTGGAATTGATCAATCGTTATCGTGAAATAAGGTACTTGGCCTGGCTGTTTAGCACAAGAGAGCCTCCTGAAGAAATCTTGCTGGCAACCCCATTTTTTAGATTATCGCCAAATGCATCCATTCTTCACAAGCCCGAGCAAAATTTCAGACAGTGTTCTATCCTTTCTCCGGTCCGCCTGCAACAATTTGTACTGGACTCAAACGAAAAGGCCAGAACCAGTTATATACCGGAATTATCGCTTCGCAAAGGTCAATGGCAGGAAAGTAATAAACCAAAAGAGCTGCTTAGATATTCTGGCATACATGTATATGATCTACACAATTATTATGGACGAATGGATCTTAAGGATTTGCCGGGAATGCCCTGGCTAAGTACTCACACGATCCGAGTACCTCTTGATTTGTTTGCCGAAGAGAAGCTTGCGGCTGTTCTTGTCGCAGAAAAACCCAAATATGAAGTGACTCCTATTGTGAAATTGAACAAGGCGTATTTCGATATTTCAGTAAAAGTGAAGGCAGGGATCAATGAATTGCATACGGACCTTACCGAAAAGGAACTCACACAAATGGCTCAGGAAAAAATAGAGGAGCAAATCCGCAAAACGTATCAAACTGCTTTTAAAGAGGGTATAGATATTTACAATTTGGGCGAATCTTTGTATCGCAAACATCCACATCAATGGAAGAGCATTGCCACAGGAAAACAGCAACTCGTTTTAAACCAAGATTCCCTGCGCCATGTAAAGGTTGAGGTGAATATTGTTTACCCTGGAAGATATAAATTACATGAACATGGTGAATCCACCTCGTGATTCTGGCAAGTGAAATTATTCCTGCAGTAGTTCTTTTTTAACATAAAAACAAAATTCTCCATATGCATTGTACGTGGTGAATTGTATTGCTTTCATGTAGCAGCGCTCCTTGTTGTTGTGGTTCTCATCAAATTAATTCTTTCTTTATGATATAGTTACTTACAAAAGGGATCAAGATCAAGTTACTACAGCTGCTTCAGCTATACAAATAGAGGACAAAGTGTACAGTTGTATACACAATGAGAAGCCTTGCTATTCTGTTTTTTGCGGCATTGAAATCGTTGAAAATGTACACACATAAGGATTGAATACTGAATGACGGAGAATGAGAGCCATTACGATCCTAAGTTTTTGTTTTCACCCTGAGGCCCGCAACCGAATCAATTCTTGAATTAGCATAGAAAAATGCACTATCGCGGTCGCCGACAATGGCTGAATTCTTCCAGACGAAGAAGGATTTAAATAGAACTTAAAATAATGGCTTTGTTAAACTGTGTTGTTGATTTTCATTGAAGTAACGAACAGAAGAGTTCAATGAGAAGGCTTCCATTCGGCAAAAAATAGACATTTGCATTCAAGCCGATTCGGAGCTTATTATTGATAACGAAATAGTAACACTTCCGCAATCGGGCGCTTTTCTTGAATAAGATGCGCCCATTCTTTATATTGATAAATATATCTTTATCAAAAGTTCCCTTATTCCACCTTTTCGAGGGGATGGGCAAAAACATCCGAAATGTATTCCTACCCTAGAGGATATGAATTTTTTTGGTAAGGGGTCGGTTGTGTACATATGTTTACTACTTGATCTTCACTAAGGGACTCGCAGTATATATGGGCAAAATTTGATCTATCAGCATGACTTAGGGATAGATGAAGACAGTGAAGTGTAAGCGAAGATTTTTTTGTGAGCAGGACTAATCATTTATGCATATAGATATCTTACTCCATGCTTGCTTGCATCACTACAACACCTTTCTATCCGTGACTGCAACGGATAAAGCATGAGATCGCAGGGGTTGCCGCTACCTTGATAAAGCGGTACATCAACTTCAGTGAGTTTTTAATTCAAACCTGGTTCACTCTTGCTATGAATACCTCTAGATAGCACGAAAATAAACTGCTTTCAATTTTCTACTACCGACCTATTCCAAGGAATTGCAAGGTGACCACGATAGAAGTCAGAAAGACAGATAGGATTAATTGGATCCATCCTAACCTAAGCGCAACCATTCGTTCTTTTTTCATGTGTTTTCTCCGAAATGTCGGACCTTCTACAGCTAATAAAAATAATCCAGACAGGACGAAAAGAGCCACCAAGGACCACCCTAGATTAAGTATCATCTTCAAAAGATCCTCCCTTATTTAACTTTCATACCTACTCTACGAATGTTCACTTTAACGTTCACATGTATGGACATGCCGGCATACAAGTTCTCCCAATCATTCTTAGCTCGAACATTCTCATTCCAGTAGGATCGTTCATGGGCTCTTACATATTCACCCAAACCAAAAATATCAGACTTAACCTTTTGCGTCTCCTTTATCAGGTCGTTAATAGCCATAGTTGTTCTCCGTTCTTGTTCTTCCTCAATTTTTTTCAAGTCTAGAGTCGTGTCAATATTTGTATTCGCAGAGAGTTTTTCAACGAGTTCACCATGAATATAAACATCAATATCAGCATGTGGCTTTCCATTCTGTATTCGAACTTTAGTGTAACTCTTTCGTTTTTTGGCTCTAACCATGACATAACCCGTATCTTGGACAGGGAACAGGACTGTATAACCTCCAGGATTTATCCCTTTTGCTGCCATATATACGCCAATTTCAATAGGGCTCGACGTTGTTCCAACCATTTTATTATTTCTGAAAAAAGCAAATCCATTAATCAGGATATTTTCACCTTCTCGTATCGAAATATAGGGCAAAAACGGGTTTTGTCCAAGTTTAGAACCATTATTCCAAAAGTGTGACAAATACATCTCTGGAAATTTCCCCATCTCAACGGATTTTTCCAGCATAGAAAGTACATATAAAGTGGGTACGCGTTCGAGAGGAGGAGCAACTTCCATCAAATCAGAAGCTTTTGTATCGGTAACGAGTAACCAGGTTGAACGGCGGACTTGCGCATTCCTGCGAAAAACATCATTCAGATCATCCAAACCTCTCTCCGCGATATTCTCACTGATCACGATGATCCTGAGGTGTTCTAAAAAGCGAGGATCTGCTATTTCCTGTTGCAAATTATTCATCGCATCTTCGATCGTGTGACCCACAACCTGGACAACCCAAACCGGACTGCTTTTTTTACTATCTGAGCTACCTCCATTGCCAGGACCGAGTGGAACGCGTCCAGGCACCGCGATTTGAGCAGTTAAACGGATCATGTTTTTATTAAGTTGTTTAACATCTCTTTCTTTGTGATTCGCGAGATCTTCCTTTTTGGAGGCTTCCGGGCCAGCCTCATCGATCGCTAATCCTAAGATAAGGGCACGATCGTCGATTTGGGTACTATCCCAACATCCACTCAATAGCACAGAAATAGCTAGGAGCTGCAGATAAACAACGACTTTCATGAATTTATTCTTCAACGGGATTCCCCCTTATTTTTCGTATTACAGCGATAATCCATAGTAGTAATGGATAGCCCAGTGTTAATGAAAGGCCAACTTTACCTACGATTTCACCCATTCGGTATAACTGAAATATATCTTGTGGGATCATGGCAACAAGGTATAGAAAGGGGAGAAGAAAGCTTGAAAGAAAACCATGATCCTTTAAACCAAACGTCTCGCGCGCAGCATAACTTGCCAAATAATATGTAGCATAAATGGTCGTGAACACAGTAATAACCAACACGGCAATAAATATAGCGTCTAAGCGTTCAAAAATTTTACCGGGAAGGGAAGTTAATCTTGCTATTTCCAGTGTTGGCCAAATCAGTTGAATAGTCTCTTGAGGGCCGAAAGCAGCAACAGTTGAGATAACGATGATGAAATACAATAATCCAGCAATAGTCCCTCCAAGCATACTGGATCTCAATGATTTCTCTGGTTTTTTCATAAAGGGAATGATCAACGTGATAATCAAGGAGCTTTGAAACAATGCTGTGATGGACAATCCCCCCCCAATAACGTCCTTGGGATGGTTACCGATGATGGGTTGCAGATTGAGTACCTCAGCATTTTGAAGTGAGATCAATGCAATACCAAGGACAGGTCCGAGGATAAATGGTAAATAAAACATGTGGATGTAAGAAAATCTGATTATGTTTCGTCGCGTCGTTACAGTGGCAAGCAGCAATAATATGATGATGGTGACTTCAATAGGTGTTTTCCGCAATACCGCGGAAACCACAACCTCGCCAAACTGCCTTACGGTCAAGGCTGTAAGGATTACAAAGAAAAGAACCATACATAGGTTAACCGAATATGCAACTGGCTTTCCGAGGATATGCTGACTATACTGAAACAAATTTTCCTTCGGAAAACGCATGCCTAAAACGGTTATCAACCAAATACCCAATAAAGCAATCGCAATTCCAGCCAATGTGATGAGAGGAGCGCCACTATCCGCAGTGGCAGCTGCGATACGAGGGATATCGAGTACACCACCACCAATAATAGAGCTGATGACTACGGCCGATGCTTGAAACCAGGTTATGGATCTTTGTCTGTACATGAATTTATCTCTCTTCTCTTGTTGGTTGTAATACGGAATCTGTGCTGGGCTGATCATTGTCTGAGAGCCTCGTATTATCGAGTGTATGCAGGTGGCTTGGACGGTGAGACATCCACCATAATGGCGCCCTCATAAGAGAATCTTTTAGCCCTTGCTTATTTCCTGGAACAAAAGGGGATAAGTAAGGAACTCCAAACGAATCAATGTTCAATACATGATTGACAATGAATAGCATGCCAATCACCATACCGTAAATGCCAAACATGCCTGCTAAGATAATCATTGGAAATCGCAGCATACGTACTGCGATCGCAGCATTATAGGCTGGAGTTGCGAATGATCCAATGGTGGTTAAAGCAACAACGACGACAGTAATGGGACTAACAAATCCCGCTGAAACAGCCGCATCTCCAATAACAAGAACACCCACAATCGAGAGGGCGCCTCCAATGAGTTGAGGGAGCCTTAATGTGGCTTCACGTAGGACCTCCATCGACACTTCCATAATCAAGATCTCAACGACGGCTGGATAAGGTACACCTGCACGTCCGCTTGCCACAGCGACGGCAAATTCAGTGGGAATCAATTCCGGGTTAAAGGAAATGATCGATACGTACAGCGCTGGAATAAACAGTGAAAATAGTAAGGCAACTAATCGAATCGTACGTATCAAGCTGCCTATAATAAAACGTTCTGTATAGTCATCTAGGGTTTGATAGAACTGATTAAATACCGCAGGAATGATCAAGGCAAAGGGGGACCCATCGACCAGAATAGCTACACGTCCTTCCAAAAGAGAAGCGGCTGTTTTATCCGGTCGCTCCGTATTTTGAACTTGTGGGAATGGGGAGTAGGGATAATCCTCGATGAATTGTTCAATGTAGCCCGCATCCAATATCCCATCCGTATTAATCTTAGATAGCCTTTTATTGGCTTCATCGATCAGTTCTGGATTTGTAATACCGTTTAAGTAACAAACAGCGACCTTTGACTTGGTTTTTTGGCCGATAGGTTTGATGGTAATTCGCAGGTCAGGCGTCTGCAATCTTGCACGAAGGAGGTTTAAGTTTGTTTCTAAAACTTCAATGTATCCCTCTCGAGAGCCACGAATGACCTGCTCCGTTTGAGGTTCCTGGATTCCTCTTTTCTGAATAGTGCGCGTATCTAACAGGATGGCTTCCGAGGAGCCTTCAACCACGAATAGGGTGTTTCCTTGAAAGAGGGATTCAAGAATTAAGCTCACTTCTGATATGTTTTTTCCCTTGCTTACATGTAAATATTCACACCAGATCATATCGATCAATTCCTGACAAGGAACATCCAAGTCTTTATCATGTGAGGGAGTCAGCATTAAAGGCTTCAGTATATCTCTATAAATGGAGGGTTCGTCAACCAGGGATGACAAGTATACAATAGCCCCGCGGTATTTCCCGAAGATAAGAAACTCTCGATTGATAACATCACCATTTTCCCCAATTCGGGCATGGATCTGTCTCAGGTTCTCATCTAACGCTGGACTTAACCGTTCGGAATGATGATTTGATAATTTCCCTTGAATGAATGGTGCCTCTTTTTTTCGAGGCATAGAAAAATGACGTCCTCTTTTAAACATAGCGTGAAACACTCCAAACACTGATTTATTTTTATAGTTCTTACCATGTGTAAAGATGTGGAGATTTATTCATCTACACGGTGTTGAAAACACACTATTAATGGATACCTAAAAAGTAAAAAATCAGACAGCCTTTGACGGTTGTCTGTTAGATATTCATATTAGACCTTTCACCGCAATTCTATAATCTCTTTTTAACCTTACCAAAGATTTTCGTCATCCCTATGTTCTCATTCATGATATAGAGTAACGAGCGGGAAACGAAAACCCAATGTATGAACTAGAAGTAACTCAATACAATAGATGAAAGACTTCTGGATAGAGACTCTCGTGAACCTCTATTTTCGGTAGGGATTTTTGGCTCCGAATGGCAATAAGAACTTCCAAGCACCTTCGAACTGAATCATTATTTACCTGAATCGCCGGCTTCATCTAACCACTTTCTTACATTATATAATCGCATGTTAAATGCTGTTTGAAATAATCCGGAATATCCATACTTTTCAAAGTGGGTCTTCTTTAGTTTTAAATGAGCTTCATCGTATGAGGAACAGCTAAGCTTATCAAAAATGAGACTGTTCATGGCCTTTTTAATGTTATGATCACTTCTCCAATAATTCATAGGGACATTATTAAATTCCCAAGGTTGAAATTGGTTTGGGTATACGGCATTAATGGCCTGATATGGAGAATCACCAAACAAAGAAAGAATACCAGTCAACCTATGTTGTTTAAAGAAGTGACAGTCTATGTGCTGTGGGATTTTGTTGTGTGGAATATTGCACTTATTTTCAATAACATATTTGATCGTTTCCACAGCACGTTCTAATCCTATGTGTCCCCTCCAATAACCATTCGATACCTGTTTAAATTGCCATGAGTGAAATTGCCCGGGATAGGCATGTTGAATTAGTTCCATAAAACTCCATCCATGCATGCTGGCTGGAGGCCGCAGGCGGTGGCTCCACAGGAGTCTAGCATTCACTTTATTAGGAATATCCTTAGTCGGTATGTTCAGATGCTTTTCTAATAAGTATTGAGTTAGACAGATAAGATGTGTCTTTCCTTGCTTCCCATCAAAAAAATAGTTAGGAAAACGTGCTCGCTTTCCTTCTAATACTTCCCGATATATCGTGATTATTTCTGACGACTCCATAATCCATTCCTCCTAGGGTGCTTTTTTGAACTAACTAAAGCCTAATTTCCCACTTACAACACCGAGAAATTGGGCTTTATATAATGGGATTTCCTTAGCTTTGCAGTCTAAGCGGAGTTCTGGTGCCATATTAATGATGCAGGTTATTTTGGTTTTACCTCGACGTTAGCAAGGCGATTTGTAACATATATCTGTACTAAATTGATAATTATCAGGACAAGCAGGGGAATATACCCAGTCTTTAGAAAAAATAACTCCGAAAGTAAAAAATCCAACCAAATGTTTCATGAATTTTAAATATATTCAGCAGTGTGAACAGCCTCCTTTGTTAAATACTTTTCCACCATATGACTCATTTATTCACACTTAAATTGTTTTTGGGGTCGTTATTTTTACCAAAATGAAATCATTTGTTTCTCTTTGTCCATTTAATAATTCAATATAAAGAATCATTTGCTTTTAAATTCTGTAGGGTTCAGATTTAGCTTGCTTTTTGGGATGTTTCCACAAGAATGTGACATAGCAGAGCTTTATATTTCGAGAGGTTTTGACACGCTCGTTTAGATAATGTCAGCTAGGCAGGAACTATCCTAATAAATGTGTCATAAAGTATGCTTGGACAACGAAACCCTGTTCGACAGCCGGAAATTCAAAACGATGCGCTACATTCTATCCTGACTGTCATTATAATAAGAACCTATAAAAAAGGTCAGCCAGTAATATAAAAAGTACCCCGTAGAGTAGACACCAAAGGTCTACTCTACGGGGTACTTTTCTATATACTTAAGGAAATAAAATTCGGGGAGAAAACCATGAGTATTAAGTTAATTTAGTCAACGTGATGTGAACAAGATAAAATCCAATCCGTATGTGAAAAGCGTAAGTCAAAAGAGTATTACGTACACAGATGAATTCAAACGCTTATTTATTGCAGAATATGAGTCAGGTCGACTACCCAGAGAAATCTTTGAGTCCTGCGGCTTTGACATTGAAATCCTCGGAATGGTTCGTGTAAATAAGGCTGCAAAACGTTGGAAGAGTGCATACACGACCAGTGGGTTAGATGGACTTACAGATACACGTAAGGGAAACTCAGGTAGACCTTT